>NZ_SGTV01000001.1:0-257136 GCF_005435035.1 Halorubrum sp. SD690R
GGCAGAGGCGACGTAAGCACCGCAGGAGCGAGTGAAACGAGCGACGAGGAGCGCAGAGAGCGTCTGCCCGCCTCACGGCTGGGGCTTCGGAGGCGTTCGCCGCCGATTGACGGGCAGCTATTCACTACAGAACGGCGACATCACTGGGGACGGTTCCCTCCCTAGAAACGTATTAGTCCGCGATCGCTTCCGACTCGGCGGTCATCGCAGACGGGTCCTTCACCCAGAGATCGCCGAACAGGTCGTCCTGCTGGAGGCGGACCGAGCCGCGGTGGGCCATGAACAGCAGCGCGAGGTACGTCATGAACGGGCGGCCGCCGGCGCTCTCGATCTCCGCGAACAGCACTTCCGTGCGCCCGCGGTCGAAGTGCCTCCGGAGGACGCCGTCGATCTCCACGATCACCTCCTCGATGTCCTCGTCGTGGGTGCGGTCGGTCGCCTCGCCCGCGGTCGGCTCGCCGTCCTGCCGGAACTCGTCGCCGGCGCGGTAGTCGAGCGTCTGCGTGCCGCGGGCGTGGCCGTGCGGCGACTCCGAGGTGTCGTACTCCCGGGAGTCCTTCCACCACGAGCCGCGCTCGGCCTCGCGCAGCTCCCGCACGAGCTCGTCGAGCGTCTCCGGCGACCCGCGAGTGTTCTTCCGGTCGAGCCGGCGGTCGATCTCGGCCTCCAGCTTGTCGACCGGGTCGAACCCGTCGGCGGCCGGGTCGGGCGCGCCGCCCTCCATCGCGACCTCCCACGGCTCTGGCTCCGGCTCCTCGTCCTCGTCGTCGTCCGCCAGCATGCCGTCGCTTTTCATCCGGAGGAGGACGCTGGCGTAGAACAGCGCCCGGCCGGTCGTTCGGAGGTCCGTCTCGTCGAGCTTCTCCAAGAAGGCGTCCGTCACTTGGACGATGTCGATGTCCCACGGTTCGATCTCGCCCTCCTCGGCGAGCTGGACGAGGAGCTCGACTGGCTCGACCTCGTCGTCGTCGGTCTCGTCCGGCGGTGCGACATCGGGCACGTCCGACGGTGAGACGTCGGGCACGTCCAAATCGGGCGCGCCGGTCGACTCCGCCTCGTCTCCGGACGCGTCGTCCGTGAACGGGGCCGCGCCGTCGCGGTCGCTCGTCAGGTCGAGGTCCGGGACGCCGCCGGCGGCCCCGTCGCCCTTCTCAGTCATCCGCACTCACCTCCTCGTCGGCGTCGTCGCCGAACTGCATCCCGGTCACCGCCGAGAGGTTGTCGCCCTGCATCGTGACGCCGATGGCGCGGTCCGAGCGCTCCAACAGCGCCGCGCGGTGGCCGACGACGACGAACTGCGCCTCCTCGGCCAGCTCCTCTATCATCTCGCCGACGCGCTCGGCGTTGACGGCGTCGAGGAAGGCGTCGATCTCGTCGAGCGCGTAGAACGGCGCGGGGTTGTGGCGCTGAACGGCGAAGATGAAGGACAGGGCGGTGAGCGACTTCTCCCCGCCGCTCATCGCGTCGAGCCGCTGGACCGGCTTGTCCGCGGGCTGGGCCTTCATGGTCAGCCCCTCCTCGAACGGGTCCTCGGGGTTCTCCAAGACGAGCTCCCCCGTCCCGGCCGAGAGGCGCGCGAAGATGTCCTCGAAGTGGTCGTTGATCGACTCGAACGTCTGCATGAACGTCTCCTTCTTCGCCGCCTCGTACCCCTCGATGCGTTCCTCGATGGCGTCGCGCTCCTCGACGAGCACGTCCCGGCGCTCCCGGAGCTCGTCGAGCGCGGCCTCGACCTCCTCGTACTCGTCGATCGCGAGCATGTTCACCGGCTCTAACGCCTCCATCTCGGTCTCCAGCTCCTCGATCCGCGACTCCACCTCGTCGAGGTCGGGGATCTCGTCGGCCTCGTAGGCGCCGACCTGCGACTCTAACTCGTCGATCTCCCACTCCAAGCGGTCGCGGCGGTCGGTGAGGTCCGACAGGTCCGACTCGGCCTCGGCGACGAGCGACCGCTGCTCGTCGCGCGCCTGCGTCGCCTCGCGGATCTCCTCGCGGAGTTCCTCGCGGTCGCTTTTCAGCGCCGAGAGCTCTTCTTCGAGGTCGGCGATCGCCTCCTTCTTCGCTTCGAGCTCCGCCTCCCTCTCCTCGATCGCCGTCTCGTGGTCGGCGATCGCCTCCTCGGCCTCCGCCTTCGCGTTCTGGGCCTCCTCGACGTCGTCGTGGAGGTCGTCGAGCGCGTCCTCGGCGTACCCCTTCTCTAACTCCAGTTCGTTGATCCGGCCGTCGAGCGAGCTCATGCGGTCGTCGAGGTCGCCGATCTCGGCGCGGATCTCGTCGGCGCGCTCGGAGAGCTCGGGGATCTTCGAGTCGGCGAGTTCGGCCTCGATCTCGTCGATCTCGGCCGCGAGCTCGTCGATCTCCGCGTCCGTCTCCGCCAGCTCCTCGTCTAACGCGGTCATCTCCGCGTCGACCGACTCGCGTTCCGCCTCCAGCTCCTCCAGTTCGGCCTCTAGCTCCTCGATCCGGGCTTCCGCCTCCGCGAGGTCGTCTTCTGCGCGCTCGACGTCCGCCTCCAGCGACCGGACGCGCTCGGCCGCGTCGGCCTTCCGGTCGCGCGCGTCCTCGATGTCGTCGTCGAGCGCGTCGATCTCGGACTGGACCGACCGGCGCTCGTCTTCGAGTTCCGAGATCTCCGTCGCGAGCCGTTCGATCTTGCCGCCGCCGGACTTCGTGAACGAGTAGCGGGAGCCGCCGCCGGAGCCGCCGGTCATCGCGCCCGACTTCTCGACGAGGTCGCCGTCGAGGGTGACCATCCGGTAGTCGCCCATCAGATCGCGGGCGGTCGCCATGTCCTCGACGACGAGCGTCGAGCCGAGCACGTACGAGAAGATCGACTCGTACTCGGCGTCGTAGTCGACGAGGTTCCGCGCGAAATCGACGACGCCCGGCAGCGAGGGTTTCCGCGGCAGGCTCCGGTCGTCCATCTCCGTGACGGGGAGGAACGTCGCCCGGCCCGCGTTGCGCCGCTTGAGGTAGTCGATACAGGTTGAGCCGACGCCGTCGTCGTCGACGACGACGTTCGCCAGCCGCCCGCCGGCCGCGGTCTCGCAGGCTTCGGCGTACTGGGCTTCGACAGAGGCGAGTTCGCCGACCGCGCCGTGGACGCCGTCGATGCCGCCGTTCTTCACCTCGGTGACCGCCCGGGGCCACGAGGCGTCGCCGCGCTGGTCGGCCGCCGCCTCCAGCTTGGCGTACTCATTCTGCTTCTCGCGGAGGGTGTCCTCGATCGCCTCGAGGCGCTCCTCTGCTTCCGCCTTCTCGGCGAACAGGTCGGCGACCGCGTCCTCGATGGTCGCCTGATTCTTCTCGGCCTTGTCGAGCTCCCCTTTCAGCTCGGAGATCCGCGCTTTGTGTTCCGGGAGCGACTCCCGGGCCTCCTCCAGCTCCTCGCAAGCCTCGCTCACCGCGTTCGAGCGGCGGCGGGCCTCGTCGAGCAGCCGGTCTTTCTCGCGTTGCGTCTCGTTTTTTTCCTCGCGGAGCGACTCGATCGCCTCCTTCTTCTCCGACAGCTCGGCCTTCAGCTCGTCGAACTCGGTGTCGGCACCCTCGATCTCCGCCTCGACGTCGGCCAACTCGGAGCGCTTCGTCGCCAACTCCGATTTCACCGACGCCTTCTCCACTTTCGTCTCGCGGATCTCGCCTTCCAACTCCTCGATTGTCTCCTCCTTGCGGTCGATCTGGACGAACGCCTGCCGGCGGTCGTTCTCGGCGGACTCGGCGCGCGACTCCGCCGACTCGATCCTGTCTTCCAGCCGCGAGATCCCGCCTTTGATCTCCTCGATCTCCGAGCGGATCTCGATCTGCTCGTCTTCGCCCTTCGTCTCGATCTCGTGGTTGAGGTCTTCGAGGTCCTCCTCCAGCCGGGTGAGCTTCCCCTGCCTGGCGTCGAGTTCCGCGCGGAGCTCACCGAGGTCCGCCTCGGCCTCGTCGATGTCGGCCTCGACGGTCGCGAGCGCGTCGCGCTTCTCCTCCAGCTCGGAGGCCTTTCGGAACCCGCGGTACTCCTCTAACTCGTCGCGGAGCTCCTGGTACTGGAGGGCGGTCTCGCGCTCGTCGGAGAGCCGGTCGAGCCGGTCCTCTTTCTCGCCGATCCGGAGGTCCGCCTCGCCGATGCGGTCCTCGACGGTGTCGAGCTCCTCGTAGGCGGCCTCCTTCTTTTCGTCGAACTCGGCGACGCCCGCGATCTCGTCGATTATTCCCCGCCGCTGGTAGGGGGTCATGTTGATGATCTCGGTGACGTCGCCCTGCATGACGACGTTGTACCCCTCCGGCGTCACGCCCGCGGCCGCGAGCAGATCCTGAACGTCCGAGAGGTTCACCGAACGGCCGTTGAGGTAGTAGTACGAGTAGTAGTTGTCCTCGGTCTCCTTGACGCGCCGCTTGATCGTGATCTCGGAGACGTCGCCGACGTTCTCCGTGCCGGCCGCGGAGACGACCTGCGACCGGTCGAGGGTCCCATCCTCGTTGGAGAGAACCACCGTCACCGAGGCCTCGTTCGGCCCGTCGGCGGCCTCGCCGTCGTCGTGGCCGGGGTTGTAGATGAGGTCGGTGAGCTTCTTGGCGCGGATCCCGCGAGTGCGGGCGAGGCCGAGCGCGAACAGCACGCCGTCGATGATGTTCGACTTCCCCGAGCCGTTCGGGCCGGTGACGACCGTGAAGTCCTCGTAGAAGGGGATCCTCGTCGTTCGCCCGAAGCTCTTGAACCCGTCCAGAACGACTTCAGTGATGTGCATGTGGTCGGAGGCGACCGGTTACGCGACGATGATGTCGTCGCCCTCGCTCGACTCGCCCTCGTCGTCCTCGGCGGGCTCCTCGGCCGCCGCGTCGGCGTCGGGCGTCGTCGCCGACTGCTCGGGCACGATGACGTCCTCACCGTCGCTCGCGGCGTCCGCGCTGGCCGCGTCCGCCCCGTCGGACGACTCCTCGACGGACTCGAAGACGTCGACGTGGTCGTCGGAGTGGGTCGTCCGCTCGCCGCCGGACGCCGAGTCGTCCCCGGCCTCCTCGGCCGCGGGGTCGTCTCCCGCCGAGCGATCGGCCGCGGGCTCGGCGTCGGACGCACTCGCCTCGGCGCCGGCCGCCGGGCCGGCGGCGTCGGCCTCGACCGCGACCGACCGCTCGTCTTCGAGCTGTCGGACGCGTTCCTTCATCTCGACGAGCTCCTCGGTGAGCCCGTTGACCGCCGCCTGTAGCTCCGCGACCTGCCGTTCGAGGTCCTCGACGCGGTTACTCATTATATTCACGCATGCTCGCGCGACGCGTATAAATCTGCGTCAGACACACGTGTGACCAAATACCACGATCGGGGGCGAACGCCGCGGCGTATCGACGTTCGGCCAAACATTTCGGATTCGGTAAACGTGTCAGACAACGGGGGAAGATACTTGTACCGACCGGCGGTACGAGTCCGGTATGAGCAAGATCACCTTCCGGGCGGACGACGACCTCGTCGACCGGCTGGAAGCGTGTGACGCCTCCAAGAGCGAGGTGATGCGGGAGGCGCTCCGGACGCACCTCGACGAGGTCGACGCGGAGGACGGCGCGTCCGACGCGTCCGACGCCGCGGCCGGGAGCGTCGACGACGCCCTCGCGGACCGCGTCGACGAGCTGATCACGGAGCGGCTCGACGCGGCGCTCGACGAGCGGCTCGGCTCGGCGGACAGCGCCGGTCTACCCGCGTACGCGCCCGGCGGCGCCGGCGACGTCAACGTAAACGTCACGCTCGACGCGCCGTCAGCCGGGTCGAGCGAGCCGGCGGAGGCCGTCAGTGTGGCGCGTGAGACGGCCGAGGCGGCGGACTCGGGCGGACGTAAGACGGAGGATAGCGTCGGTGCCCGGAACCGTGAGGCGCAGACGGGCGAAAGTGCTTGCGGTGGCTGCGGCGAGGTCGTCCCGCGAGAGCACGTGTACTGCCCGAACTGCGGAGAAAAGCAGTCGCACAGAGCGTTCTGCGAGTGCGGTGACGAGATCCGGACGGACTGGGCGTTCTGCCCTGGCTGCGGTCGGCGGACCCCGGCCGCAGACGTATTGAAAGACAGGTAACAGGTTGTAAGCGCTCAAATCCGTCGAAATCGACCGACTCAGCGGTTTGTCTTACAACGTCCGATAGTTTTATATTGGTAGCCTCGGTGATTTGAGTTGCGTAAGACGGTCGTCTTACAACGGGCGTCCGGCTCGGGGCACGGCCCCCTGCCCGGGCGGCTCCGGACTGTAAGACACACGCGTCGCGTGTTCGCCGTCTTACCGGGGGAATACAATGGAGCGTGTGACACTACGAATCCCGAAACAGCAGATCGACGAGGTCGAACAGATGGTGGAAACGGGCGAGTTCCCGAACCGGAGCGAGGCGATCCGGTCGGCCGTCCGCGACATGTTGAACGAACAGGACGGCGAGCGCGACGAGCGCGGCCGCAACCGCAGCTGGGCGAAGGTGTAAACTGATGCAAGATCTCGTTCAGGACGCCCTCGACAACGCGGAAGCGGAGAAACGCGACATGGACGTCGACATGGACGACGACGAGTTCGGGGACCCCCGGATCGTCATCGTCGGTGCCGGCGGCGCCGGGAACAACACGGTCAACCGGCTGTACAACATCGGCGTCGACGGCGCCGACACCGTCGCCATCAACACGGACAAACAGCACCTCAAGATGATCGAGGCCGACACCAAGATCCTCGTGGGCAAGTCGCTCACGCAGGGGCTCGGTGCCGGCGGCGACCCCAAGATGGGCGAGCGCGCCACGGAGATGGCGCAGGGGACGATCAAAGAGGTGCTCGGCGACGCGGACCTCGTCTTCGTCACCGCCGGCATGGGCGGCGGCACGGGCACCGGCGCGGCGCCCGTCGTCTCGAAGATCGCCAAAGAGCAGGGCGCCATCGTCGTCGGGATGGTGTCGACCCCGTTCAACGTCGAGCGCGCCCGCACGGTGAAAGCCGAAGAGGGGCTCGAAGACCTCCGGAACGAGGCCGACTCGATCATCGTCCTCGACAACAACCGCCTGCTCGATTACGTCCCGAACCTGCCGATCGGGAAGGCGTTCTCCGTGATGGACCAGATCATCGCGGAGACGGTGAAGGGGATCTCCGAGACGATCACCCAACCGAGCCTCATCAACCTCGACTACGCGGACATGTCGACGATCATGAACCAAGGCGGCGTCGCGGTCATGCTCGTCGGCGAGACGCAGGACAAGAACAAGACCCAAGAGGTGGTCAACGACGCGATGAACCACCCGCTGCTCGACGTCGACTACCGCGGCGCCTCCGGCGGGCTCGTCCACATCACTGGCGGCCCGGACCTCACGCTGAAGGAGGCCGAGGGAATCGCGAACAACATCACCGAGCGGCTGGAGGCGAGCGCCAACGTGATCTGGGGCGCACGCATCCAGGAGGAGTACAAGGGGAAGGTGCGCGTCATGGCGATCATGACGGGCGTCCAGAGCGCGCAGGTACTCGGCCCCTCCACCCAGAAGCAGGCCGACAAGTCACGGGCGGCGGTCAACGCCGACGACCTCGGCGACTCGCGCTCCCGGGCCGCCGAGGCGAACGAGGCAGCAGGCGGTGCGGGCGGCGCAGGCGGCGCGGGCAACAGGGGCGAGCCGGCGGTCTCCGGCGGCACCGACCGCGGCTGGGAGTCCGACGGCGGCAGCGACCAGATCGAGAAGAACAACGGACTCGACGTCATCCGCTGACCCTCGGTCGTCCGGGGATCGACCGCGGTCGACTTTTTCCGACGCGCCGGCGCGCGTCTTCCGCGCTCAGACGGCTTCGATCGATTCTAGCAGCCGGCACTTCCGACAGACGTCGCGACTCGTCTGCGAGCCGCAGCGCTCGCACTCGCGGAGGGCGGAGCTCTCGCCGTCGGCGTCGTCTCCCTTCTCGCCGTCCCCGCGGTAGGCGTCGGCCGCGAGCGCGGACAGTTCCTCGTAGCCGGCCATGATCGAGTGGCGCGCGCCGGGGTGGTTCTCCTCTAAGGCGTGGATCGTCGACTGGATCTCGCCGCGGTACGCCTCCTCGGCGTGGGGGCACTCCGCCATGTGCGTGGGGAGGTCGCGGACGTGGCAGTACAGCGCGATCTCCTTTTCCGGCACGTCGCGGAGCGGCTTGGCACGCGGGACGAACGCGTCGGTGTCCCCGCGCTCGTCGAAGGGCCCGAGCGAGGCGTCGAAGTGTTTCGCGACCTGCCGCACGTCGCCTTCGAGGAAGTTCATCATGGCGGTCTGCGCCTCGTCGTCGAGGTTGTGTCCGGTGAGCAGCTTGTCCGCGTCGAACTCGGCGGCGTAGTTCTCCAGCAGGTCGCGGCGGAACACGCCGCAGTACGCGCAGGCCGCCATATTCTCGGGGTCGTCTTCGACCACGTCGTCCATCCGCACGTCGAACTCCTCCTCGTAAGACACGAGTTCGTGGCGCATGGAGAGGTCGTCGGCCAGCTCCACGCAGGCGTCCACGCTCGCGTCGCGGTACCCCTCGATCCCCTCGTGGATCGTTAAGGCGAGCATCTCCACGCGGGGGTCCTTCCCGAACACGTCGTCCAGGATCGTCGTCAGGGCGACGCTGTCTTTCCCGCCGGAGAGGCCGATCACCCAGCGGTCGGGGTCGTCGGGGGTCGCGTCCGGGTCGAGGAGGCCGTCCTCGCGGACCCGACGCTTCACGCGCTTCTCGACCGACTGCCGGAGGTGTTGGCCGCAGAGGTGCGCCCCGGAGTAGGCGGCGTGGTGGATCGCGTCGGCCCCGCACTTGTCGCACTCCATCGGTGTCGGGTTGCGGTCGCGCGGGGATACCCGTTTCGGGCCAGCTACGCGAAGAGAGTAGTGAGACGGGGCGGCGGCGACGCCGGCGCAAACGATTCCGAGAGCCCGACCGTTCGCTCGGGAGTGGCGGAACACGGATTGGTCGAAACCGCCTCCGAGGCCCCAGCCGCGAGGCCCCGCACCTCACGCCTCCCCAGCCTCGTCGCCGGCTGCCAGAGGCGCGTCGCGCCTCGCTCCCGCTCACGCCCCGCGGGCGTTCGCGGCGTCCCTCGGGCGTGCTCCTCGCGGCCTGTCGGCCGCTCGCAGGCACGCGCCGTCGAGATCCGCGTAAACGCGTGTTAGACGCCAGTGATCCACGACTGAAGCCGTGGGATTCCTCCCTGTTCCTCTGTGAAACCCCGGACGCGTTGTCGCCGGTTCCGACACCGGTTTGTCGGCGGAACCCCCCGAATCGGCGTGACCGATTCCCCGACCGGGGTCGACCGCGATCCCGACCCGCGACCGCTTCGCGAGGACCCGCCGGCGGAGAGCCGCCGGACCCGGCTCTGGCGGTACGGGTTCAACCTCCTGCCCGCGTACCGGGGGACCGGGGCGCGCGTCGACCACATCGCCGCCGGGTGGCGGTACGTCCGGATCCGGGTTCCGCTGAACTGGCGCACCCGGAACGCGGTCGGCACAATCTTTGGCGGCAGTATCTACGCCGCGATCGACCCGGTGTACATGATGATGCTCCGCCGCGTCCTCGGCGACGGGTTCACCGTGTGGGACAAGTCGGCGGCGCTGGAGTTCATCGAGCCGGGTCGCGACACGCTGTACGCGGAGTTCGAACTGCCGTCCAACGAAACCGAGGCGATCCGCGAGGAACTCGACCCGGGCGAGTCGACCGACCGCGAGTACCTCGTCTCACTCGTCGACGAGGACGGGGGGGTCCACGCGGCCTGCGAGAAGACGCTGTACGTCCGCCGCGACGAGTGAGGAGCCGTCGCGAGGACTGCGAAGGCGTCAGTGAGAAGCCGTCGCGAGCCGGCGGCGGGTCGGCTCAGTCGTCGGCGGCGCGTCCGACGGCGTCGAGCGGCGACACCGAGATGACCAACCGGTCGTCCGCGGTGGTGCTCACCATCTTCGACTCGGCGAACCGGCTGCCGTCCGCCCGGAGCCCCGTGCTCGTCCCGCTCCACCGCTCGCCGCCGGTTACGGCCGGGATGATGTGGGTGCGGATGTGCTCGACTTCGTCGGCGGGGTGGAGCCGCTGCCACGGCTCACCTTCGAGCTCCTCGGGGTCGTACCCGTACAGCTCGCCGTACTCCTCGCCGACGAACTCGAAGGTGCCGTCCGGTCCCACGGTACAGACGCCGTCGAGCGCGACGTCCGAGGGGCGGCCGTCGTCGAAGCCGGCGTCGAGGCGCCCGCGCTCGCCTGCCTCGGCGCGTTTGACGCGGCGGAGCAGTGCGGTGTAACCGTCCGCACCGCCGTGTTTCGAGACGTAGTCGCTGACGCCTTCGCGGACCATCTCGGCCGCGATCTCGTCGGGACCGGTCGCCGAGAACAGCAGGAACGGGAGCTCCGGCTCGGCCTCGCGCGCCGCCGAGAGCAGTTCGACGCCGGTGAGGCCGGGCATGTCGTAGTCGCTGACGACGCAGTCGAACGACTCGCGCTCGACGCGGCGGAGCGCCTCGCGAGGGTCCGTCTCGGCCGCCGTCTCGCAGCCGAGGTCGTCGTCTCGTTCGAGGTGCGTCGCCACGAGCCGGGCCAGCCCCGGTTCGTCGTCGACGCACAGGAGGCGAAACGTGTCCGTCATTGCGAGTCCTCGGGGAGTGGCGTACTTATCCGTGACCGTTCGATATTCAGGGCTGAGAATCGCGGACGAGACCGGTCGTTACGCGGTCGCGCCGGCGACGAGCGCCTCCTCGACCGTCTCGACGAAGCGGTCGGGGTGTTCGACGTGCGGGAGCAGCCGCGCGCGGTCGAAGACGACGAGGCGCGCGTCGGCCGCGTCCGCGAGTTCGCGGCCGTCCGTCAGGGGGCTCACGGTCGCCTCTCGGCCCCAGACGATCGTCGGGGGGACGTCGAGGTCGGCGAGCGCGGCCGCGAGGTCGATCTCGCTGTTGAGCGTCCCGGAGACGAACGACGCGGGCGCGAAGCGCGCGTTCTCGACGTGGGTCGTGCGCCACTCGTAGTCGGTCCACTCCGCGCTCGGGTTCGCCGGGTCGTCGTAGCCGTGGTCGGCGTTGAAGTACCGTATCGACGGCTTCGCCGTGAGGGCGTTGAACAGCGCCCGGCCGACGAGCGGCGCGCGGAGCAGTTCGCGGAGCCACCCCTTCGCCGGACTCGGCCCCGCGGTCGCGGTGGGACAGACGGCGAGGAAGCCGCTCAGCTCGACCCCGCCGTCCGCGTCGCCGTCGTCGACCGCGGCGGCCGCGTACGCCGCCGACAGCGAGGAGGCGACGACCGCGGGCTCGTCGAACTCGGCGAGGAAGTCGTGAACGAAGTCCTCGTACAGCGCCGCGGAGTACCGGAGCGGCGGCCGGTCGGAGCGGCCGTACCCCGGGAAGTCGGGCGCGACGACGTGGTACTCGTCGGCCAGGTCGTCGAACACCGCGCGCCACTCGCCGGAGGAACCGGCGGCGTTGATCCCGTGGAGCAACACGAGGTCGGGGTCGTCCGGATCGCCCGCCTCGGTGTACGCGACGTCCATCCCGCGCCAGCGGAAGAGGCCGTCGTCGCCGTCGAGCGGGGGCTCCAGTTCGCCCTCGTAGCGGAGGCCGGTGTTGAGCGCGGCGAGCGCGCCGACGCCGAGGACGGCGCCGCCGAGGAGGTTCCTGAGCTTCATACAAACTGTTGGTTCGCTGGCGACTTATACTCGTGGGACGCGGCGGAACGCCGCCACTCGGAGCGGGCCGGGCGTTCGGGGAACCGCCCGTCAGTCGCCGGCGTCGCCGTCCGCGGCCTCGTCGACGCAGTCGGCGATCGGACCGACGATCGCCTCGGCGACCGCGTACGGGTCCGTCTCCCGGTCGCGGACGCGCTCCGCGAGCCGGTCGATCCCGCCGTGCCGTTCGATCTCGGCGGTCGCGAGCGACCCCACGTCCGCCCGCACGAGCGTGCGGATCTCCTCGGCGTACCGGCGCCGCTCCGTCGCCGCGATCCGACCGGACTCCCGGAGGTAGGCCGCGTGCGCGTCGAACGTCTCGATCAGCGCCGCCACGCCCTCGCCGGTGTTCGCGACGGTCTCTAACACGTCGGGCGTCCACGACCCGTCGGAATCGTCCGCGTGCGGATCGGACCCGCTGTGTCCGGACCCACCCGCGCGGTCACCGTCGCCGTGATCGGACGACGAGCCCCCGGCGCCGGTCGGGGCCGTCGAGGTCGCGCCGTGGTGGCCGGCGTCGCGTCCGGTCGTACCGCCCTCGCGGCGGTGGACCATCTCCTCTAGCTCGGCGACGGTCCGCTGTGCGCCGTCCATGTCGGCCTTGTTGACGACGAACACGTCGCCGATCTCGAGGATGCCGGCCTTCAGCGTCTGGACGTCGTCGCCGGAGCCGGGCTGGACGAGCACCGCGACCGTGTCGGCCGTGCGGACCACGTCCACCTCGTTCTGTCCGGCGCCGACGGTCTCTAACACGACCAAGTCCTTCCCGAAGGCGTCGAGCGCCTTCACGGCGTCCGCGGTCGCCGTCGAGAGTCCCCCGAGCTGACCGCGCGCGCTCATCGACCGGAAGAACACGTCCATGTCGCCGACGTTCGACCCCATCCGGATACGGTCGCCGAGGACGGCGCCGCCGGTGTACGGCGAAGAGGGGTCGACCGCGATCACGCCGACCGTGTCACCGCGCTCGCGGTAGGCGGCGGCGAGCTTGTCGACGAGCGTCGACTTCCCGGCGCCGGGCGAGCCCGTGATCCCGACCACGTCCGCGCCGCCGGTGTGCTCGTGGAGCGCGGAGACGATCGCCCGGTAGCCCGGCGTCCGGTTCTCGATCTTGGTGATCACGCGGGCGAGGGCGCGGTGGCTCCCCGCGAGGAGGTCCTCGACGAGCGCGGCGTCCGCCTCGGAGAGCGTCGGCGCGTCGGCGACCGCGGATGCGTCCGGCCCGGCCATCTACGCGCGCTCCGGAACGTTGTTCCGGATGAACTCGATCGTCTCCTCCATCGGCGTCCCGGGGCCGAACACCTCGGCGACGCCGAGCTCCTTCAGGTCGTCCTCGTCCTCGTCCGGAATGATCCCGCCGACGAGGACGAGGGTGTCGTCGAACGCGTCGTACTCCTCGAGCCCCTCGATCACCTTCGGGACCAAGGTGTTGTGCGCGCCCGAGAGAATCGAGATGCCGAGCACGTCCACGTCCTCCTGAACCGCCGCCTGAACGATGTCCTCGGGCGCCCGGTGGAGCCCGGAGTAGACGACCTCGAAGCCGGCGTCGCGGAACGCCCGCGCGATCACGTGTGCGCCCCGGTCGTGGCCGTCGAGCCCCACCTTCGCGACCAGACACCGGACGGCCCGCTCCTGCTGTTCGGCACTCATGCCCCATGGTGGGTCACGTGCCCGCTTGATTCTAACGGAAGATAGGGAAGGTCCGAGCGGGGGACCCCCTCCGGTCCGGATCCGCCACCGACGCGTTGAACGCGCGGACGACCGTAGATCGTCTCGTGACCGACACCAACGACGGCGATTCCGCTACCGCCGCGAGCGACCGCGGAGGCGGCCTTCCGCCCGAAACGCGGATCGGCCGCGCGGCGCTCCGGGTCGCCGACCTCGACGAGGCGGTCGCGTTCTACCGCGACGTGGTCGGGCTCTCCGTCCTCGACCGCAACGACGGGCGCGCGACGCTCGGGGCGGGAGGGGCCCCGCTGCTCGTGTTGGAACGCGACGCCGACGCGCCGGACCGAGAGCGGAGCGACGCCCGGCTCTTCCACACCGCGTTTCGTGTTCCCTCGCGGGCCGCGCTCGGCGAGGCGCTGGCGCGCGTCCGGGAGGGGTGGCGCCTCGACGGCGCCTCCGACCACCTCGTCAGCGAGGCGCTGTACCTCGACGACCCGGAGGGAAACGGGGTGGAGATATACCGCGATCGGCCGCGGGAGGAGTGGCCCCGCACCGGGAGCGGAACGGCGCGGATGGCGACCGAACCGCTCGATATCGAAGGAGTCGCCGAGGCCGCCGGCGACGGGAGCGACGGCGGCGGAGTCGGCTCCGCCGCCCTCGTCGATCGCGCTCCCGCCGACACCGATTTGGGTCACGTACACCTCGAAGTGACCTCGCTGTCGGCGTTCGAGGCGGTGTACGTCGACGGACTCGGCTTCGCGACGGGGATGAGCGGCCCTGACGTCCGGTTCGTCGCGGCCGGCGGCTACCACCACCACCTCGGCGCGAACACGTGGCGAGGGCGGACGACGCCGGCCGGCGGGCGCGGGCTGGCGTGGTTCGAGGTGATCGTTCCGGACGTGGCCGCGCTGGACGCGGTCCGAACGCGGCTCGACGCGGTCGCGGCCGAGGGCGACGCCGAGTTTGCGGTCGCCGAGCGCGACGACGGGATCGTAGTCACTGACACCGACGGCATCGAGGTCCGCGTTCTGACTGAGTAGTCGGTCCCGCGGGTCCGCTCAGTGGCCGGCCTCGGACCGGCTCACGAACCGCTCACCCGACGATCGTCCGGAGCGTCGACTCGGTCAGGAAGGCGGTGACCCCGAGCGCCTCGGTCGTCATCCACCCGAGGAACACCGCGTACATGGCGAGGAAGACGTACCCCTCCTCGGTCGATATCTCGAAGTCCGTCGCGGACAGCACCACGACGACGAGCGTCGTGTAAAACAGGAACAAAAGCAGCGGGACGGAGGTGAGGAAGCCGATCGACACCCCGCCGGCGAGGATGACGCCGATCGGCAGCGCCGCGACGAGGTTGAACGTGTTCGTCCCGAAGACGTTCGCGACCGCCGCCCGCTTGTCGCCCGCCTGCCCCATCTTCACGCCGACGAGGAGGTCCGGGAACGAGCTCATCACCGAGAGCACGGTCACGGAGATCAGGAACGGCGGCGCGCCGAGCGCGTCGGCGACCTGAAGCGTCATGCCGATCATCGACTCGACGCCGACGAGCACGACGGCCAGCCCGCCCGCGAACAGGCCGAGCTGCTTCGGGACGTTCGTCGACTCGGCCCGTTTCCGATCCGACGCGCCGCTCTTGCCGCCGACGAGCAGGATGACGTACACGCCGTACAGTACCAACAGCCCGACGCCCATCTGCGGGGAGATCCGGGCGAGCTCCCGCCCGTCGGTCCCGAGGACGCCCAAGGCGATCACGCCGAAGAGGGCGAGGACCGCGACGGTGTAGAAGATGGCGTCGCGGTAGACGATCCCCTGCGTCGTCGCCGTGTCGCCGCTCGTGATGGCGACCGCGGCCGGGATGACCAAGATGTTGAACACCGCCGTACCGATGAGCGCACCGGCGCCGACGCCGAACTCGCCGAGGACCAAGACGGAGATCACGATGATCGCGAGCTCGGGGAACGACGTGGCGGCCGCGACGATCAGCCCGCCCTGTACCGCCTGCGAGACGCCAAAGTGGTCGCTGATCTTCGAGGTCGTGGACTCGACGACGTTCGCGCCCTTCCACGTCAGGAGGAACCCGATCACGCCGAGCGCGATCCAGACGGCGAGCGGCTGGTCGCCGATGAGCTCGTAGAGTATCGTCACCGTGCGATCGGTACGCACGGAGCCGATTAGTGATTCCGGAAGCGCTCGGGTGGTCCGGCCGTCGGTGCGTCAGTCCGCCGGACGGCGCCCGCCGCGCGCGGCGACCGCACCGCGTCGGCGGCCGTTCCGGATCCCCGGGCGAATTTCGAGGAACGTTATCCGAACTTGCCCGTGATGTAGTCCTCGACGCGCTGCGCTTCGGGGTCCTCGAAGATCTTCGCCGTGTCGTCGTACTCGACCAGCTCGCCGCCGGTGAGGAACACGGCCGTCCGGTCGGAGATCCGGGCCGCCTGCTGCATGTTGTGCGTGACGATGATGACCGTGTACTCCTCCGCGAGGTCGTCGATCAGGTCCTCTATCTTCGAGGCCGCGACGGGGTCCAACGCGGAGGTCGGCTCGTCCATAAGGATGACCTCCGGGTCAGGTGCGATGGCCCGGGCGATACAGAGGCGCTGCTGTTGCCCGCCGGAGAGTTCGAGGCCCGAGGAGTCCAGCTGGTCTTTCACCTCGTCCCACAGCGCGGCGCCCTTCAGCGACTCCTCGACGCGCTCGTCGACGTCGCCGTCGAACCCCTGGATCTTCAGCCCGTACGCGACGTTGTCGCGGATCGACTTCGGGAACGGGTTCGGCTTCTGGAACACCATCCCGATCTTCCGGCGCAGGGCGACGGGGTCGACGTCGGCGTCGTACACGTTTTTGCCGCCGAACTCCACGTCCCCCTCGACGCGGCAGATCTCGATCATGTCGTTCATCCGGTTAATACACCGGAGGAACGTCGACTTCCCGCAGCCCGAGGGGCCGATGAGCGCGGTGACGCGCTCTTCGGGGATCTCCATCGTCACGTCGTCGATGGCCTGCTCGTCGCCGTAGTAGACGTTCAGGTTCCGCGCCGCCACCGCGGTGCCCGCGGCGGGCGCCGCGCTGTCGTCGTCCGAGTCCGCCTGTACCTCCGTCGTGATGAGCGAGTCGTCTGATGTGGTGTTACTCATGTTAGCTCCCCCGTTCCGCGCGGTTCCGCAGCAGAATCGCCGTCCCGTTCATGCCGACGAGGATGAGAAGTAGCGTGATAACGCCTGCGGCGACGACGCCGTAACGGAAGTCGGCCTGCGGGAAGCCGGCCCACGTGTAGATCTGCATCGGCATGGCGCTGAACCGACTGAACAGGCTGTCCGGCGCCCTGAACACGGTCGTCGCCGCGCCGATCATGATCAGCGGCGCCGTCTCGCCGATCGCGCGGCCGAGCGCGAGGATCGTCCCGGTGAGGATGCCCGGCATCGCCTCGGGCAGCACCACGTTCTTCGTCGTCTGCCAGCGCGTCGCGCCCATGGCGTCGGAGCCGCGCCGGAGGTCGTCCGGCACCGCCCGGATCGCCTCCTGCGCGGAGATGATCGTGATCGGGAGGATGAGCAGCGACAGCGTCAGCGCCGCGGTCACCGCCGTCCCGATGCCGAGCCCGAGGAGGTTCGCGAACAGTCCCAGCCCGAGGAGCCCGTAGACGACCGACGGCACCGCCGCGAGGTTCGCGATGTTGACCTGGAGGATCCGCGTCAGCGTCCCGAGCGGCCCGGTCCCCGGCGTGTATTCCTCCAGGAAGACGGAGGTGCCGACCCCGAGCGCGAACGACAGCACGGCGACCAGCGCGATGATGATGACGGACCCGACGATGGCCGGATAGAGTCCGGCGTCCGACGGCGTCCGAGAGGGTGCCGCCGTGAGGAACGACCCGTCGAGCCACGGGTCGGGGGCCGGAAAGCCAAGTGCTCCGACGATCAGCGCGCCCAGGACCGCGCCCGCGGCGAGGAGCAGCGGGAGCCCGAGGCCGGCGAGACCCTCGCCGGCGTCGACGACGCGAGAGACGTACACCGCGGTCGGCACGCCGATCGAGACGAGCACGAGGAGGACCGTCGGGGAGGGCAGCCCGGCGCCGGGCGCTAGGAACCCCCCGGCAGTCGCGGCGGCGAGCGGGACGCCGCCGACGGCGGCCGCGGCGACGCGCCCCCGGCGGTCGGCGACGAGGAGCGCCCCCGCGACCGCGACCGGGACGGCGACCGTCCAGAGGTAGATGATCAGGTCCGACGGGTACGTCGGGATCACCTCGCGGAGGAACACCGCGGCGACCAGTCCGCCGAGGCCGACCGGCGCCGCCGCGGTCCGCGCTCGGGGCGTCGACCGTCGCCGCCCGAACGCGTACAGCCCGACGGCCGGGAGGACCCCGAGCGTGTACGCGAGGAACCACAGCAGCGGGTCGAACACGAGGAACAGCGTGCCGACCGCGAGCCCGACGGCGGCTCCGCCGACCAGCCGCCCGAGGAGTCCGAAGCCGACCGCGCCGACGCGGCCGCCGCTGCCGACGTACGCGAGGTACGCGGTGACCGGGGCCGCGACGACGAAGAGGTACGCGAGCTGCCAGTTGAGCCGCGGAATCGGCACGACGAGCGCCTCGATGGCGGTGAACAGCGCGGCGACGGCGACGAGGCCGCCGCCGAGCGCGCCGAGCGCGCGTCGGGTCACGGTCGGGTCGCTCGCGCTGTACAGGCAGAACGCGAGGAACGGGACGACGAGCGTGAGGAAGTACGTCAGCAGCCACTCCGGGCTCGCGTTCGCGAGATCGAAGGCGTCGATGGCGACGTACACGAGGAGCACGCCGAGCGCGACGAGGCCGAACACGCTCGCGCCCAGGGACAGGTACTCGAAGACGATTCCCCGGACTCGACTGACCTCGCCGAAGCCGTTCGCGTTCGCGTTGTCGGTCGCCATCAGTACTCCTCCCGGTAGCGTTGCGCGATGATATCACTGATCACGTTCATGACGAGCGTTACCGCGAACAGCGCGAGGCCGAGCGCGAACATGGAGTTGTACGGGAGCGTCCCGCCGGTGAGGTCGCCGCCGGTGATCTGGACCATCGCGACGGTGATGGTCATCCCGGACTCCAAGAGCACGTCGGCCGGGTTGACGAAGGGGATACCGAAGAGCGCCTCCCGGACCGCGGGCATCCGCGCCTGCGCGCCCATGGCGACGACGACGATCATCGTCTCGCCGATAGCGCGGGAGACGGCGAGGATGTACGAGGAGGCGATCCCGGAGATCGACGCCGGGACGACGATGCCGGTCGACACCTCGAACTTGGTCGCGCCGAGCCCGTAGCCGGCCTGCCGCAGCTCGTCGGGCACGGCGCTCATGGCGTCCTCGGAGATCGACGACACCATCGGGATCGTCATGATCCCGACCATGATCGACGCGGACAGGGCGTTGAACGTGCTCATCTCCGGGAACAGCGTCGCCTTCAGCGCCGGAGTGACGTACACGAGCGCGAAGTACCCGTACACGACCGTCGGGATCCCCGCGAGGATCTCCAACAGCGGTTTCAGGATCGACCGGGCGTTCGGGGTCGCGTACTCGCTGAGGTAGATTGCCGTGAGCGTCCCGATCGGGATCGAAATGAACGCCGCGGTGATCGTCACCGTGATCGTCCCGATGAGAAGCGGGATGATGCCGAACGCCTGCCCGCCGCCGGCCGGGTTCGGGCTCCAGTTGGTGCCGGTGAGGAACTCGGCGATCGAGATCGAGCGGAAGAACACCACCGCGTCCGACAGGAGCGTGACAAAGATTGCGGCCGTGGTGAGCAGGGTTATCGCCGCACACGCCGCGAACAGGCCGCCGTAGGTTCCCTCTTTCAGTCGTGTGAGCCCGCCCCGCCGCGACAGGTCGGGACTCTCTGTGCTGTCAGTCACGAACGGTGGGGTATCGAACGCTGTCGTAAATCAATACACCGGTTCATCGCGCCGGCTCAGCCCTGCGCCTGCTCGATCGCGTCTTCGAGCGTCTGCATCTGTTCCTCCTGCGTCTCCTCGGTGGCGGGCACGTAGCCGACGTCGTTGGCGACGAGCTCCTCGTTCGTCGTCTGTTCGACGAAGTAGCGGGCGAACTCGGCGATGTGCTCCTCGCCGAGCGACTCGATCGACGGGTAGGTGAAGAGGGGCCGCGAGAGCGGCGTGTACTCGCCCGACGAGGCGGTTTCGAGGCTCGGCTCGACCGGCCCGTCGCCGTCGTCGATGCCGAGGGCCTTCAGCTGGTCGGGGTTCTGGAAGTAGTACGCGAAGCCGAAGTAGCCGATCGCGTACGGGTCGCCGGAGACGCCCTGGGCGATCGTGTTGTCCTGCTCAGTCGCCTGATAGTCGCTGGTGTGGCCCTCCTCTTCGAGGATCGCCTCGATGAAGTAGTCGTACGTGCCGGAGGTGTCGGCGGCGCCGAAGCGGTTTATCTCCTCGTTCGGGAACTCGTCGCGGACCTCGTCCCACGTCTGGACGGGGTCGGACTTCCAGATCTGGGCGAGCTCCTCGGTCGTGAGCGAGTCGATCCAGTCGGCGTCGGGGTTGACGACGACCGTGAGCGCGTCGGTCGCCGCAATCAGCTCGACGTACTCGACGCCGTTCTCCTCGCATAGCTCCTCCTCCTCGGGCTGGATCGGTCGGCTCGCGTTGTTGAAGTCGGTGTCGCCCGTACAGAAGAAGTTCGAGAATCCGCCGCCGGACCCCGTCGAGCTGATGTCGGGGTCGACGCCGGGGTGCTGCTCAGCGAAGTCCTCCATGACCGCGCTCATCAGCGGGAACACCGTGCTCGAACCGGCGATGTTGATCGGACCGGAGAGCTCGTCGCCGCCCGAGCCGCCGTCTCCGCTCTGCGTACAGCCGGCGAGACCGAGCGCCCCGGCGCCGGCGATCGCCGCGAGCGATTTCCGCCGCGTGATTCCCGTTGCGTCCGCGTCGTGACTGGACTCCATTACGTGTGGGTGGACGAGTTCCGGTTAAGTAGTATGCTATGAACGGTACGTGGTGTCGCATACTCCCCAGTACAGCTATATGCTTCCACATATTCTATATAGTAGTATATACTCTCGAAGAGCGACGGTCGGCGGGGAGAGACGGCGGCGCGCGGCTCCTCGGCGCCGGATCGGGGCGAAACCGGGACGTGGTTTTAAGTCCTCGTACCGGGAGAACCCGGACGAATGACGCCTCCCACGACCGACGGGCCGCCGGCGCCGACGACCTCCCGGGAGGAGGCGTGGGTGGCTCACGCCGCACTGCTCGACGCCGCGCGGAGCGCGACCGACGACGAGGCACCGTACCACCGCCCGATCGAGTCGTTAGAGCGGGGCGCGGCGCTCGACGACGAGGGCGTCGCCCTGCTCCGCGACGCGCTCGTCGACTACCTCGGCGACGCGCCGGTCCGCGACCGCGCCCCCGGGCGAGCGCTGTTGCGGCGCACGGACGAGGCGACGGACCGGCGGTCGCGGCGAGCGTAGGGACGGCGGTCGCGGCGAGCGTCTCGGTCCGGCGGCTCCGACGGACCGAGTCCCCACGCTACGATCCGACCTCCACCGCCTCGATCAGCAGCTCCGCCACGTCGACGATCTCGATCTGGTCCTCGAAGTCCCCCGTCTTCCGCCCGTCCTCGAACATCGTCGTACACATCGGACAGGCCACGACGAACTTCTCGATCGACGCCCCCGCGTCGGTGTCCTCGACGGCCTCACGGAGCCGCTCCTCGCTCGGCTTGACTTCCTCCTCGTGTTCGGTCCAGAGCCCGCCGCCGCCGCCGCCGCAGCAGAACGAGTCGTCCCGCGACCGGGGCATCTCGTGGAGGTCGGCGCCGGTCGCCCGGATGAGCTCGCGGGGTGCCTCGTACTCGTCGTTGTACCGGCCGAGGTGACAGGGGTCGTGGTAGGTGACGGTGTAGTCCAGCTCGTCGCCCGAGAGGCCGAGCCGGCCCGCCTCGACCAGCTCCTCGACCACCTGCGTCCAGTGGAACACGTCGACCGCGCCGTCAGCGTTCCACGGCTCCTCGCGCTCGAACGGCATCATCGGGTCGTCCGCGAACTCCGCGAAGTCGACCTCGGGGTACTCGTTTTTGATCGTGTTGTAGGAGTGCGGATCGGTACAGACGATGTTCTCGAACTCGCAGTCGGCGAACGTCTCGACGTGGTGGCCGGCGAGTTCGAGGTAGAGGAACTCCTCGCCGATCCGGCGGATGTCGTTGCCGTCCGTCTTCTCGTCGTCAAAGAGGATGCCGAACGACACGTCCGCCTCGTCGAAGAGGCGGGCGAGCGCACGCGCGACCTTCTTGTTCCGGTCGTCGAAGCTCGGGTAGTCGCCGACGTACCAGAGGTACTCCACCTCGGTCTCGCGGGCGTCCGGGACCTCGACGTCGTCGAGGTCGTCGGCCCAGTCGCCGCGGGTCGCCTGGGAGTCGCCGAAGGTGTTCCCCTTCTGCATCACGTCTTGGAACACGTCTTGGAGGTTCGAGTCGACCGCCCCCTCGTCGACGAGCTGGCGGTTCATTTTCGTGAAGGAGGTGAGGTGCTCGATGTCGACCGGGCAGGCGTCCATACACGCCATACAGGACATACAGGACTCCATCGACTCGGCGTCGATGACGCCGCCCTCGTCGGCGACGATGGGGACCGTGCCGCCGTCGGTCGCCGCGGGACCGCCTCCGCCGCCCGAGCCGGCCACCGGGTCGTCGCTCACCGACTCGCGGTACGACTTCAGATCGAGGATGACGTTCCGCGGGTCGAGGTTGCGCCCGACCGTGTCGGCGGGGCAGGCGTCGGTACACCGGCCACACTTCGTACAGGCGTCGCCGTCCATCAGCTCCTTCCAGGTGAAGTCGTCGAGCGACTCCGCGTTCGTGTGGTCGAGGTCCGCGGGGACGTTCGGGAGCCGCGCGCCCGCCTTCTCGTCGCGGGCGACGACGTTGGCGAACGACGAGATCATGTGGAACGGCTTCGCGTAGGGGATCCACGCCACGAACGCGAACGCCAGCAGCGAGTGGCTCCACCAGAGGACGCCGTATATCGCCTCGGCGCCCGCGGCCGTGAGCCCGGACGACTCCAGCCCGGTCGCGAGCGCCATCCCGACGAAGCTCACCGTCTCGGTCGCCCGCCCCGGCTGGCCGACCATGCTCACGCCCTCGACGACGAAGCCGCCGACGCCGAGCAGGAACAGCGTCCACACGAACGCGTCGTCCTCGAAGGAGGTGTGTTTTCCCCAGAGCCGCCCCTCGCGCTGCCGGTAGCGGCGGTACGCGGCCATGCCGACGCCGACGACGAACAGCAGGCCGAACGCGTCGACGGCGAACTGGTACGCGAGGTAGAAGTCGCCGACCCAG
Organism: Halorubrum sp. SD690R; assembly: GCF_005435035.1. Lineage (NCBI taxonomy): Archaea > Methanobacteriati > Methanobacteriota > Halobacteria > Halobacteriales > Haloferacaceae > Halorubrum > Halorubrum sp. SD690R. The sequence continues at coordinate 22,597 of NZ_SGTV01000001.1, forward strand.
AAGGACTCGCCCGTGAGCGGACGGTAGAGGTCGATGTCGATCCCGAGGATGGTCGTCGCGACGAGCAGGACGAGGAACCCCCACAGCACGAACGTGTGCATCACGCCGGTGTAGAGGTCCCCGTCGAACTGGTTCTCGTTCGCGAGGACGGTCTTCGTCGCCCCGATCACCCGTCCGGGGAGGTCCGACAGCCGGTCTCGCGGGTCTTCGCTCCCGCGCGCGTACGCCGCGAACCGCGCGTACACGCCGTACAGGAAGACGAGGATCGCGACGACGGCGAGCCAGTAGAACGCGGCCTTCCCCACCGGACCGATGGTCCAGAAGGTTTCGCGGGTGGCCGCCTGTAAGGGAGTCATGATCGATCACCGGGATACGGCCGGGTTAAAACTTGCCACAGCGCAGCGGCCGCCGCGCGGCGTTCGCGCGAATCGAAGGGCTCCCGCCGCGGGGGAGATCCCGGTCCGCGCAAGCGACGACGGCTCAGACGGCCCGAAACAGCGCCGCCGCCAGCAGCGCTCCCGCGAGCGCCAGCGCCGGCGCGTCGATCCGGGTGAGCGTCAGCCGCGGCAGCGTCGGGTTCCACGCGAAACAGCGGGCCGAGAGCGCCGTGGAGAGGCGGTCCGCGCGCCCCAGCGTCCGGGTCGCGCCCGCGACGGCGACGCGCTCGATCCGGTCGACGAGCGGGCGTTCGGTGCCGAGCCGGGCCGCCGACGCCTCCCTGACCGCCGTGATCTCCCGCCGGAGAACCGGGAGGAACCGGAAGACGAGCGAGACGCCGACGCCGAGGAACACGCCGGGGCGACCCGGGACGGTCCGCTGGATCGCCGCGCGCGACTCCCGGACCGTCGTGGTACGGACGTACGCCGCGCTGACGACGACGACGAGCAGCACGCGGTAGCTCGACAGCGCCGGGTAGACGGCCGCTCCCGGGTCTATCGCCGGCGGAGACAGCTCGATCGTCGCGACGAGCGGCGCGGCGACGAGGAAGGGGAGGATGACCCTGAACGAGCGGACGACGCCGGCGAGCGACAGCGACGCGAGCCGGGCGACCGCGAGCGCGAGGACGGACAGGACGGCGAGCCCGCGGGGGGTCGTGTACGCGAACGCCGCGGCGGCGAACGCGACCTGAACGGCGATCTTCGCCCGGGGGTCGAGCCGGTGCGCGACAGTCGAGCCGGGGACGTAGCCGATCATCGCGTGTCGGACTCGCCCTCGAGGCGCTCGCTCGCCGGGACGTGGACGTCGAGCGCGGGGAGTTCGGCGCGCGCCGCCTCGGGCGGGGCGTCCAACGCGATCGACCCGTCGGCGAGCGCGATCACCCGGTCACACCGGTCGATCAGGCCGCGCAGGTCGTGAGTGACGACGACGATCCCCGTTCCGTCGGCCGAGAGCGACGCGAGGTGAGACAGCAGCGAGCGACGGGCGGGCTCGTCGAGCCCCGAGAACGGCTCGTCGAGGACGAGGTGGTCCGGCTCCATCGCCAGCGCGCCGGCGACCGCGACACGGGCCTTCTCGCCGCCGGAGAGCGCGTCGATCCGCTCGTCGCCCCGCCCGGCGAGGTTGACCGCGTCGAGGGCGGTCGCCACGCGTCGGTCGATCTCGTCGTGGGACAGACCGAGGTTCTCGGGGCCGAACGCCACGTCGGCCGCGATCGTCGCGGCGACGAAGCTGTCCGCCGGGCGTTGGAACACCATCCCGACCGCCGTCCGCGCCGCGACGAGGTCCGCCTCGGCCGGGACGCCGTTGACCCGGACCTCTCCCTCGGTGGGCGAGAGCAGGCCGTTGAAGTGACGGACGAGCGTCGTCTTGCCAGAGCCGTTCGGGCCGGTGACGAGGAGGAACTCGCCGTCGTCGACGGAGAGCGAGACCGAGTCGAGCGCGACCGCCCTGTCGAACGCGTGCGTAAGGTCGCTGACGGCGATCACGCCGGGTCAGGCAGCCGCGATCGCGTCGTTCTTGACGATGCCGACGGCGGCGGCGATCTTGACCGCCTCGACGGGGACGAAGGCGAGCGAAGAGACAAGGAACGCCTGCCACAGCGACGCGTACCACGGGTCGTACTGTATCACCGCGAAGCCAACCGTGCCGAACCCGTAGATGATCGCGGTCCCGGCGACCATCGCTCCCACGAGGACCGGCGTCGGGACCGCGTCGACCTCGGAGAGGCTCGTCCCGCGGTGGGCGACGAGCCCGATCACTCCCGCGGCGAAGGGGTACGACCAGAGGAACCCGAGCGTCGGGCTGGCGATCAGGTAGCTGATCCCCGCGGTGCCGCCGGAGAAGACCGGCGCGCCGACCGCGCCGGCGGCGAGGTACAGGACCATCGAGAGCGACCCCCACACCGGGCCGAGCATGATCCCCGCGAGGAACACGCCGAGGACTTGGAGCGTGATCGGTACCCCTGCCGAGAGCGGGTTCGGGAAGGAGACGTACGCGAACGCCCCGACGAGCGCCGCGAACAGCGCGGCGCGAGCGAGGTTCGTCGCCGCCTCGTCGCCGACGAGATCGACGGACTCCGTGTTCGTTGCCATGACTCAACGGACTCGTAAACCCACTTCAACGTAGCGGTTTACGAGCTCTGGGCGGGCGGGCAGCGCAGCCGGACGTCGAGTCGAGCACTTCGGGACTCTCTCGATAATCTCCGGATAATAACGTTCATCCCTACCCGGCGTCCACGACGCGAGTATGCCGAAGATAAGCGTCGAGATCCCGGCGGAGCTGCTTGCCGACCTCGACGACCACGTGGGCGACGACGGGAAGTTCGTGAACCGCAGCGACGCGGTGCGCGCGTCGATCCGGAAGACCCTCGACCTGCTCGACGAGATCGACGCCCGCCACGACCGGCTCGACGACGACCCGGCGACGGCGGCGGGGTTGGAGAGGAGCGAGTCGACGGGGGAGACCGATGAGTAGTCGGACGGCGGCCGGCGGGAACGGGCCCTTCCGGACCGACCCGCTGGACCGGACGGCGGTCGCGGCGGTGGCGCTTATCACGCTGTTCACGGTCGCGCTCGGGACCGCGCAGCTCACCGCAGCGAAGGTGCTCGCGCTGCCGCTCCCGTTCGCGCTGCCGGTGGTCGGCGCGGAGATCCTGCTGCCCGGCGCCGCGCTCGCGTACGCGCTCACGTTCCTCGCCTCCGACTGCTACGCGGAGCTGTACGGCCGGCGCGCGACGCAGGTGGTCGTCAACGTCGCGTTCCTCGCGAACTTCCTCGTGTTAGCGCTGGTGTGGTCGACGCTCGCGGCGCCCGGTGTCGACCCCGAGGTGTCCGCCGCCTTCCAGGCGGCGCTCGGACCGGCGGCGAACATCGTCGCGGGCAGCCTGCTGGCGTACGTCGTGAGCCAGAACTGGGACGTGTTCGTGTTCCACGCGATCCGCGACCGCACGGGCGAGGGAATGCTGTGGCTCCGCAACATCGGCTCGACCGCCACGAGCCAAGCGATAGACACCGCCATCTTCGTCGGCGTCGCCTTCTACGCCGCCCCGCTCTTGCTCGGGGTCGGGCCGGTGTTCGACCCGCCGGCGCTGCTCGCGCTCGGACTGGGTCAGTACCTGCTGAAGCTCGCGATCGCCGTCCTCGACACGCCGGTCGTCTACCTGATCGTCGGCACGGTCCGAGACTGACTGCTTTCGACGGCGTTCGACCGCGTTTCGTCGCTTTTCGCCTCGCTCGCTGCTCAAGCGACCGCCAGCGCCCGCGCCGGGCGGTCGGGGAGATCGACCGGGACCTGCTCGAAGAAGTCGCCGGCGTCGCGGGTCACGAAGAGCCCGCGGTTCGAGAGCGCCCAGATCTCGCCGCCGGACCGCCCGGCCGCGAGGACCGCTCGATACGTCCCCTCCCCGGTCGGAACGCCGCGGTCGTCGAGGCGCTCGAACGCGCCCGCGTCGCCCGTCGCCCCCGTCCCCTCGTCCTCCTCTTCCCCGCCGCGACGGTAGCGGTACAGGTGCGCCTCGCCGCGGCGGTGGGCGGCCGTCGCGCCCCGGGCCGCGCTGACCACGGCGGTGTCCGGGTCCCCGGGGTCGACCGCGAGCCCCCAGACGTAGCCGTGGTCGAGGCCGGCGTCGCGGACGCGCCACGAGTCGCCGCGGTCGTCGCTCTCGGCGAAGCCGTCGCTGGCGGCGGCGTAGACGCGGTCGGGGGCGTCCGGGTGCGTCGCCATCGCGTGGGTGTCGCGGCGCGACCCCGGCGGGCGGTCGGTCCACGTCGCGCCGCCGTCGGCCGTCACGGCGAGCGCACCCGCCTCGATCCCGAGGAGCCAGCGGTCCGGATCGGCGGGACAGGGTTCGATCCACCGGACGTGGTGCGTGTCGGGTCGCGGCGGGAACGACCACTCGGACGCCGAGGGGAGGTCGGTCAGCCCGCCGACCAGTGCCGCCGTCTCGCCGCCGTCGACGGAGCGGTACGCGCGCGAGGGCTCCGTGCCGATCCAGACGACCGAGGGGTCGTGCGGGCTCGTCGCGACCGCGGTGACCGCGTCCGGGCCGGACCCCTCGGGACCGAGCGTCGACGCGGCCGCGCCCGCGAACCGCTCGCCGCAGTCGACGGAGCGGAACAGCCCCGCGTCGAAGGTCCCGGCGAGGACGCGCGGACCGCGGGTTCCGGCTCCCGCCGCGCCGTCGCCGGGGTCCGCGACGGAGAGACAGTCGACGCGCTGGCCGGAGAGGCGAGTCTCGACCGCGCCGGTCGCGGGGTCGACGATCCGGAGCCCGTCGTCGTACGCCGCGTAGACGCGCATGGTTCGACGTTCGTCGGGAGGGATCAAAAGCGTACGCCGGTCGCCGAGAGGAACGAGTCGCCTAGGGAGGGCGAGAGTCGTCGTCGGAACCGGGCGCCGGCGCGCCGCGAACCGGGTCCGCGAGCGCAAGAGACTTACCGCCGCCACCCGTGTGAACTGTACGCATGGATCTTCGCGTTCAGGGGGACGTTCCTCCCGACCCGTTTCTCGGCGCCGCGGACCTCTTCGAAACCGAGCGCTCCGTGGAGGCGCCGGTCCGCGTCGTGGTCCGCGAGGACCCCGACGAGCGGACGTGGGCCGGCCACTACGACGACCACCACGTCCTGAACGTCTCCCGGCGGGCCGCCACGAGCGCGATGGCGCGCGAACTGGCGATCCACGAGCTCGCGCACATGGCCCGGTACGAGGAGGGACACCCCTCGCACCTTCAGTCCACGGAGGAGGCGTTGTACCTCGGTCTCTCCGGTGAGAAGGTCGAGCGCCGCAAGCTCGCGCACTGCTACCAGATCGCGAACCACATGAAAGACATCTACGCCGACGACATCACGCTCTCGGTGGCGCCCGCGAACAAGCTCCTCGGCTTCCTCGAATCGACGCTGGCGGCCGCGGTCGCGGACCGCCCCGACGTGGCTCGTACCGGTTCACCGCCGGTGACGGCGGGCGCCGACCCGGAGATCACCGCCGTCAACGCCGCGTTCGCGCTCGCCCTCGTGGAGCGACACGACATCGCTGGTCCCGACCACCGCATCTACGACCTCGCGCGCGCGGCCGGCAGCGACACCGACGCCGTCGACGTGGACGCGTTCAAAGCACGGTTCCTGGACCTCGGTCACGACCCCTCGGAGAGCGACTACCGGAAGGCGCTCGTCGCGGCCGCCCGCGCCTACGCCGTTTGAAAGCCGAGGAGGCGTGGGGCTGTGGTGCGGCAGGAGGTTTGGCGGCGGTCTTCGCCGCTTCGGTGATGGCTGTTTATAAGTGAACGGCTGGATATTCTGACGTTCGTACTGACAATCGCGGTCAGCTACCCACAGACAATCGCATCGAACTCCGAAGATGTCGTAGTCCGCGACTATTCCGCGTCGTTCCGAGCGGGCCCGCCCTCGCCGTCCGTCTCCGCCGCCTCGGTCTCGTCGGTCAAGTCGGTGGCCTCGACCGGGGCGCTCGAGTCCGCCGCCCCCGCGTCGCCGTCGAGGACCGTCACGCGCGCAGACATGATGCGGGTGTTGTCGACGCGCTCGATACGGATCCGGATCTCGTCGAACTCGATCTCCTCGCCCTCCTCGACGAGGCGCCCGGCGCGGTTGAACACGAAGCCCGCGAGCGTCTCGAACTCCTCGCCCTCCGGGAGATCGATCCCGAGGATCTCGTTGACCTCGTCGATGTTCACCTCGCCCTGGACGACCGCGACGTTGTCATCGACGAACTCCACCGGCGCCTCCTCGTCGCCCTCGAGGATCTCGCCGACGATCTCCTCGACCATGTCCTCTAAGGTGATGATCCCCTCCGTGGTGCCGAACTCGTCGATGACCGTCACCATCTGGAGGCGGTTCTCCTGCATCTCCGCGAGCAGCTCGTCCGCGTTCTTCGACTCCGGGACGTGGAGCGTGGGCTTGACGACGCGCTCGAGGGAGGGCTGGCCCTCGGAGTAGCGCAGTTCGCGGACCAGATCGCGCACCGTCACCACGCCGATGATGTTGTCGAGGTTCCCCTCGTAGACGGGGACGCGCTCGTGGTCGGCCTGGATACACGTCTCGATCGCCTCCTCGACGGAGTCCTCCTTCGCGACCGCGGTGACGTCGAGCCGCGGCGTCATCACCTCCTTGGCGATGGTGTTGTTGAACCGGAAGATGCGGTCGAGCATCTCCCGCTCCTCCTCCTCGATGACGCCCTCGCGCTCGCCCGTCTCGATGATGTCCTGGATCTCGTCGCGGGTGACGTACGTCGACTCGATGGCCGCCGAGCCGCCGATGACGCTGTTGACGCCCTTGACGATGTAGTCGAAGAGGACGACGAGCGGGTAGAGGGCGTACTCGGAGGCCTTCAGCGGGCGGGCGATCCGCAGCGCCCACGACTCGGTGTTCTCGACGGCGTACGACTTCGGCGCGCTCTCGCCGAAGATCAGCACGAGCGTCGTGATCCCGAAGGTCGTCGCCAGCACCGACTGCCCCCGCGAGAGGTAGATCCCGAACAGCGCGGTGGCGATGGAGGTCATCGCCACGTTGACGATGTTGTTCCCGACGAGGATCGTCACCAGCAGGCGGTGGGGGTTCTGTTTCATGTCGCGGATCGTCTTCGCCCCCGTCACCCCCTCGTCGACGAGGCTATCAATGCGGTGTTGCTGCAGCGAGAACATCGCGATCTCGGACGAGGAAAAGAACGCCGAGAGCCCGATGAGAAGCATAATCGCAACGACACCGAGGGCGGTCACGACCTCTTGACCCGGCATCGGTATCTGGAGGACATCGACCACCGGCGCACTAGACGACAAGCCCATGTTCGTTTGTCATCCGTCGGCCCGCGATTAAAGCGTTCCCTTCGACTAACCCGGAAGCGACCCGACCGCCGCGGAAACGGTCGCCGTGCCGCGCACCCGAGCGCGCCCACCGGTGCGCGCGGTGCCCCGAATCGTCGCCGACTCGGATCCGCCGACACCGAGGGTGCCGCTGCCGACACGATTACCCGTCTCGCGGGCGAATCGCGAGGCATGACCGAGCCACAGATCACCCTGTACCGGCTCCAAGCGTGTCCGTACTGCGAGCGCGTGGTCCGGACGCTGAACGAACTCGACGTGGCGTACCGCTCCCGATACGTCGAGCCGATGCACTCGGAGCGCAACGTCGTCAAGCGCGTCTCCGGCGCGCGGAGCGTCCCGGCGATCGTCGACCGCGAGACGGGCGTGACGATGTCCGAGAGCGCGAACATCGTCGAGTACCTCCGCGGCACGTACGGCGACGCGGCGGCCGACGGCGGCCGCGCGGTCGACGCCGAGGGAGGTGCCTGAGATGCCCGACTTCGACGTCGTCTCTCTCCCGGAGACCGACCACGTCGAGGAGGGCGACGCGGCGCCCGACTTCACCCGCCCGCTCGTGAACGGCGAGTACTGGGAGGACCGCTCGCTCGCCGACGTCGTCGACGGGCCGACGCTCCTCCTCTTCCACCCGATGGACGGCGCGTTTCAGGGGACGTACCTCTACAACACGGTCGACGACCACGGGTGGAGCGACGAGGTCGACGTCCTCGGCGTCTCGATCTCGACGCCGTACGCCCACAAGCGCCTGCTCGCCGACCGCGGCGACGGCGTCCGCATCTTCTCTGACCCGGGCGCGGGCGTGATCGAGGAGTACGGCCTCGCGCACGACATCGACGGCATGACGGGGGTCACGGAGAGTCGTCCCGCCGTCTTCCTCCTCGACGCCGACCGAACCGTCGAGTACGCGTGGGTCGCGGGCGAACACCCCGCGTTCCCCGACGCCGAGGCGATCGACGACGCGGTCGCGAACCTCGTCGACTGATACCCTCACGCTCCGCGGCCGCGTCGTCTCCCGGCGGGCGTCGGTGGGGGCGGCAACGTCCACTCGTCACGCTTTTTCAACTCGGCACCGAATAGCCGCACGTGACCGCCGATACGAGCGACGACGGACCGGACCGATCCGACGAGCTGCGCGCGGCGGCCGCCGCCGTCGACCGCGGCGACCTCGTCGTCTACCCGACCGAGACGGTGTACGGGCTCGGCGCGGACGCGCTCGATCCCGACGCCGTCGAGCGCGTCTTCGACCTGAAGGGCCGCGATCGGTCGAATCCGCTCTCGCTCGGCGTCGCGAGCGTCGACGACGCCCTCCGCCACACCCGCCCGACGGAGCGGGCGGTGGCGTTCGCCCGGGCGTTCCTCCCGGGGCCGGTGACCGTCGTCGTCGAGCGCGGCGACGGCGTGCCGGACGCGCTCACCGCCGGCCGCGACCGCGTCGGGATCCGCGTGCCGGACCACGACCTCGCGCGGGCGCTCATGGCCGAGACCGGTCCCCTCACGGCGACGAGCGCCAATGTCTCCGGGACCGGCAGCGTCACCGACCTCGGCGACCTCGACGACCGGGTCCGCGACGGGGTCGCCGCCGTGATCGACGGCAGCGAGACGCCCGGCACCGAGAGCACGGTCGTCGACCCCGAGGCGGGGACGATCCACCGCCGCGGGGCGATGGCGGGCGCCATCGAGGCGTGGCTGGCGGACCCGCCGGTAGACGGGTAGAAGCGCCGGCGAGAAGCGGTCGGCGCGTTAGACGGAGAGGTCGCCCTTCGCCTTGATCACGTCGAGGTCCCCGGCGTCGACCGTCTCGACGTCGAGCCAGTGGGGGACGTACTCGCGTTTGTCGTAGGCGTCACGCTCGTCCTCGGTGCCGACGGTACACCATAGCTGGGGCTCGTCCGGGCCGTGCCAGCCCCCCTGGACGTTGATGCCGAAACAGACCAGCTCCTCGCCGTCGTGCTCGATCACCGCGTCCTTCCGGATGTCGGGGTCGCCGCGGATGATGAGGTGTTTCATGTGCCGGCGTTTGCGTGTTCCGGGCTTAATCGCTTCGATACCGCGAATCGACGGGCGTCGGGGCGCGACCGCGAACGTCGATTCCGATCAGCCGGAGTAGTAGTACTCGCCGTCGCGCTTCTGCTGGCTGTCGAGCTGTGAGCCCGGCTTATTGATCCGGGGGCGTCCGGTGCGCTCGTCGCGGCGGAAGGTGATCTCGAGGTCGGCGAGGAACTCGTTCATGCCGTCGCGCATGTCCTGCGGCGGCGCCGCGCGGCCGCGCTCGGCCGGCTCGCCGTCGAACACCATCAGCCGGTCGGCCAGCAGGTCGATCATGTAGATGTCGTGGTCGATCACCATCACCGTCGCGTCGTGGTTCTCGGCGTACCGGCGGATCGCCGTGGTCGCCCGGACGCGCTGCTCCACGTCGAGGTGGGCCGAGGGCTCGTCGAGCAGGTAGAGATCGGCGTCGTCGGAGAGACAGGCCGCAATGGCGACGCGCTGACGTTCCCCGCCAGAGAGGTCCGAGAGGTTCTGCTCCATCACGCGCTCCAACTGGAGGGGCTGGGCGATCTCGGTGTTCCAGTAGGAGGAGCCGAACTCGTCGGTGATCGACGAGAGGAACGCGTCGACCCGCATGTGCTGGTCGATGTCGATGTACTGCGGCTTATAGGAGATGTCGAGCGCGAAGTCGAGCTCGCCCTCGTCGGGCTCCAAGTCACCCGTGAACAGCTGCGCGAGCGTGGACTTCCCGATCCCGTTCGGGCCGACGACGCCCAACACCTCGGAGCGGTTGATCTCGCCGCCCTCAACGCGGAGCTCGAACTCGCCGTCGCCGTACGACTTCCGCAGGTCCGGGTACTCGATCAGCGTCTCGCTCCGGGAGGCGACCCGCGGCGCGTGCTCCTCGAAGGTGATCGCCGACGGGCGGATCCGCATGTTCTCGTTGTCGAGGTACCCCTTCAGGTACTCGTTGATCCCCTTCCGCACCGACTTCGGGTCGGTGATGACCCCGTACGCGCCGGGCTCCCCGTACGCGACGTGGAGGGTGTCGGCGAGGAGGTCGAGGATGGCGAGGTCGTGTTCGACGACGAGCATCGACCGGTCGGCCGCGTCGTCGTCGGCGAGCTCGCGGATGAGCCGGGCGACGATCATCCGCTGGCCGATGTCGAGGTACGGCGTGATCTCGTCGAGGAAGTAGAAGTCGGCGTCACGTGCGAGGCACGCCGCGATGGCGACGCGCTGGAGCTCGCCGCCCGAGATGGAGTCGATGTCCTGGTCCATCACCGGGCGGATGTTGAGGCGGTCGACGAGATCGTCGAGCGCGCCGCGCTCGTCGGTCCGCTCCAGGAGTTCGCGGGTGTTCCCGTCGAACTGGTTCGGGATCTGGTCGACGTACTGCGGCTTGCGCGCGACCGTCACGTCGCCGTCGCGGAGCGATTCGAGGTAGCTCTGGATCCCGGTGCCGCGGAAGCGGTCGAGGACGCGCTCCCAGTCGCCGTCGGCGGCGTGGTCGCCGAGGTTCGGGACCATCTCGCCGGCGAGCGCGTGGACGGCCGTGGACTTCCCGATCCCGTTCGGGCCGAGGATACCGGTGACGCTGCCCGGCTCCGGCGTGGGGAGGCCGTACAGCGAGAAGGCGTTGTCGCCGTAGCGGTGGACCGGGTCGTCGTCGAGTTCGGAGGGGAGGTTGATGATCTCGATGGCGTCGAACGGGCAGGAGTTGACGCAGATGCCGCACGTCTCGCCGAGACAGATCTCCTCGGAGATGTGGATCTGGTCCGGATCGCCCTCTTCGGCGTCCTCACCGCGCTCCGTGATACACTCCTTGCCCGTCCGGTTGGGCGGGCAGTCCTTCATACACTCGTAGTTACAGCGGTCGGGCTGACACCGGTCGAGGTCCACGACCGCGATACTGTCGTCCGCCATCTCAGACCCCCAGTTCGACGCCGGACGTCAGGAGGACGGTGTAGCTGATGAACCAGAGGGTGAACGTGAGAAACGCGACGTAGAGGTTGTCTTTGACGCCGAAGTCCCCGACGCCGACCGCTTTAAATATCGGGTACTGCGCGATGACGAACGCCCCGAGCACGAACACCGCGGTCGTGCTCGCGGCGGAGGCCGGATCGGTGCCGACGTAGACGGCCGAAACGACGCCGGCGGCGATCCCGGCGAGACAGCAGATGGTCGTGACGACCACGCCGCGCGCGTGGTCGGAGAGGCCCGAGTCGTCGCTCATGCCTTCGGATCCGCGAGCGCCCGTGAAAAGCCGTTCGTTCCCGCCGCCGGCCGCGACCGCGACGGGAGTACCGCGGGGACATCCGCCGGGTCGGTCCGGCGCGCGTCGCCCCGGCCGAGGCGCGCGCGAGCCGAATCGCTGACTGACTGGTCAGTCCAGCGGGGAGAAATAGGGCCATATTGCCGGTTTGTACCGCGAAAAGCGGCGCATATCTCCGGTATACGGCGGTTCAGCGGCAATGCTCCATCAACATTTATGAGCGTGTGCGGTTTCGAATCGTAACGATGGAAGGAACTCAAACGGAGGGCCTCGACGACCTCCCGCCGAGCGCCAAACTCGTCTTCAAGGTGCTCGAGTACAACGGACCGTTGACCCAGAAGGGGATCGTCCAAGAGTCGATGCTGTCGGCCCGCACCGTCCGGTACGCGCTCGAACGGCTCGAGGGGATCGGCGTCGTCGACGAGGACGTCTACTTCGCGGACGCCAGGCAGAACCTCTACAAGCTCACGGAGCCGGCTCAGGAGTTCACCGCCGACGAGAGCGAGGCCTCCTGTACGGCCGACTGACGGGATCTTCAGATCGTCGGTGCGGTTCCGATCGCCCCCCTTCTCGCGGCGGCCCGATGCGGTCCCTATGACTCCGGACGCTCCGCGCCGCGTGCGCCGCTGACGGCGGTCGCGATCGTGAGGACGACCGCGACCGACAGCGCCGAGGTCGCCGCCAGCACGAACGCCAGCAGGAGGAACCAGACGTCCGGTCCGAAAAGCGGGTACTCGCGCGTGTCGATCACGGGTCCGAGCAGTTCGAGGGTCCTGACGAGGTACAGCAGGACCGCGAGCAGCGCGCCAGCCGCCGCCCCCACTCGGACGTTGCGGTAGAACGACAGCGACTCAAGGAGAACCAGCATCGGGGGCTTCGAACTGTCCTCGCTCACGGGTAGCCGTACGGTCGGCGGCCGCAAAGAGTCATCGGAACGCGACCGAGGCCCCCGGAAGCGGGGGGCGACGAGGCCGATTCGAAGCGGACGGGCGGCCCGTTGACCGAGCCTCGACGACACGGGGAGAGGATATCCTACACGATCGAAACGGACGTATGAAGGCCTGACAGCGTCAGTGACAGTCGTAAAGTGGATCGGCGGGAGAGGAGGCGTATGGCCAAACTGGTGCTGTCCGCGTTCCCGATGATAGACCCGGAGACGTACCGCGAGGTGCTCGCGGACGCCGTCGACGAGCCGGTCGAGATCGAAGTCGCGGAGCTGGGCTCGACCGAGCGGCTGATCGACGCGGCCTCGGGGGCCGACGCTGTCGTCACCGACATCAACACGCCCGTCACGGAGGCGGCGCTCGACGCCACGGACCTCGACGTCGTGGTCCGGTCGGCGGTCGGCGTCGACAACATCGACGTGGAGGCGGCCGCGGAGCGCGGCGTCACCGTCACCCGCGTCCCGGACTACTGTACCGACGAGGTCGCGACGCACTCGGTGACGCTGCTCCTCGCGTGCCTGCGGTCGCTGAAGCCGTACGACGACGCCGTCGCGGGCGGCGGGTGGAGCTGGGAGGCCGGCGCGCCGATCCGGCGCGTGAGCGCGTCGACCATCGGGCTGCTCTCGTTCGGGCCGATCGCGCAGCGCGCCGCCGAGCAGCTCTCCGGGTTCGACGCGGACCTCGTCGCGTACGACCCGTTCGTCGGTGCCGACGAGATGGCCGAGTACGGCGTCGAGGAGGTCGATTTCGAGGCGCTGTTCGACCGGGCCGACCACGTCGGCGTCTACGCCCCCCTGACGGACGCGACCCGGGGAATCGTCGACGCTGACGCGCTGGCGCGCCTCGACGAGGACTCGGTCGTCGTCAACGTGAGTCGCGGTCCGGTCGTCGACGCCGACGCGCTGCTCGACGCCCTGGAGGCGGACGAGATCAAGGCCGCCGGCCTCGACGTGCTCGCCGAGGAACCGCCGGAGGACGACCCACTCGTCGGGCGCGACGACACGGTCGTCACGCCGCACGCGGCGTGGTACAGCGAGGAGGCGAAGGACGACCTCAACCGGAGCGGCGCGGCGGACGTGGCGGCCGTCCTCAACGGCGAGACGCCGGCCGGCCGGGTCGACCCCGACGCGGACTGGCTGTAGTTCGGCGCCGTCGACGGCGCAGGTGCTCCGTCTACAGGCGGTCGAGGGCGTCAAAGTCGTCGTCGTCCGAGTCGCCCGCCTCGTCGAGAACCGGCGAGTCGCTCCCGCCGTCACCGTCGGGATAGTTCGCGTCGAGCCCCGCAGCCAAGCCGACCCCGAGGTCGTAGGTGTCGCGGACCGTCTGCGCGAGGACGCCGTCGCGGTCGAAGACGACGTAGACGGCGACGAACTCGTACTCCGCGGGGCGCAGCACGAACACCTCCCGCGGGTCGTCGTCGTCCCGCGAGTCGTTCACCCGCGCGACGAGCGGTTCGATCGGGAGCCGCCCGGTTCGGACCTCCTCGAAGGTGTCGCTGCCGGGCGCATCGGCGAAGAGGTAGAGCGCGCCGTTCGGATCGCCGTCGTTCGACCGGGTCGTGATCGAGCCGACGGGCTCGCCGTCCGCGCGGATCTGTCGCCACGTCTCGACGGCCGCCTCGAACATCCCCTCCACGTCGTCGGCGAAGCGGAACCGGGTCTCGCGGACGACCTCGACCCCGCGGAATCGCGCGGAGCCGTCGGTCCACGCCAGCGTCGCGTCGACGACGAAGCCGGGACGGAGCGCGTCGACGGCGTCCGCGAGGTCGCCGTCGTATCCCTCGGCGGTGGCGTACAGCGGGTCGTACCGGTCCGCGGCGTCGGGGTCCGTCGGATCGACCGGCTCGTCGGCGAGTTCGACGAGGACGAACTCCTCGGCGTCGTCGACGCCGCTCCGAGCCGCGTCGTCGTCGATGTCCGGCCGCTGGCGCCGGTCGTGGACGCGGAACCGGCCGCTCGTCGTCGGGTTCATGCCCGAGAGAACGGGTGGCGGGCGGAAAAGACGGTCGGAAGCGGGCGCCGAAACCGGCGTCGGCCGACCGCGGATCCGTGTCGTTATGGGGCGGGCGGCCCAATGAACCGGTAAATGGGGATCCTCGAGGACAAGTCGAACGCCCGGCTCTTCTACAAGTACCTCTCGAAGGTGTACGACCAGATCAACCGCTTCAACTGGAACGAGGAGATGCGCGCCGAGGCGCTCTCGTGGCTGGAGTTCGGCGACGACCCGACGGTGCTCGACGTCGGCTGCGGCACCGGGTTCGGCACCGAGGGACTGTTAGAGCACGCCGACGACGTCCACGGCCTCGACCAGAGCGTCCACCAGATGGAGAAGGCGTTCGAGAAGTTCGGGAAACACGACCGCGTCGACTTCTATCGCGGCGACGCCGAGCGGCTCCCGTTCCGCGACGACGCGTTCGACGTGGTCTGGTCGTCCGGCTCGATCGAGTACTGGCCGAATCCCGTCGAGGGGCTCCGCGAGCTCCGCCGCGTCGCGAAGCCCGGCGGACAGGTGCTCGTCGTCGGTCCGGACTACCCGAACAACCCGATCCTCCAGCGGGTGGCCGACGCGATCATGCTGTTCTACGACGCCGACGAGGCCGACCGGATGTTCGAGGCCGCCGGCTACGAGGAGTACGAACACCACATCCAGCAGGCGACGCCGCAGAGTCCGCGAGCGATCACGACCGTCGCTCGCGTTCCCGGCGACGACGGAACGGACGACGGGTCGGGTTCGACCGCCGCCAACGCGGAACCCTCGGCGCCCGACGCCGAGTGAGAGCGCGGTTCCCGCGTCGTGCCCGCTTCAGCCCGCTTCGACGGACGCCTCCAGCGACGCGACCGGCTGCCCGTCGGCCGTGATGTCGACGGTGACCGTCCGGCCGGGTTCGAGCGTCGGATCGTTGGTGTCCGCGACGCGGAACGTCGCCGTCTCCCCGACGCGCAGCGTGTCGTCGCCGGCGGCGTTGAACGGACCGGTCGGCCCGGGGTGAAACCCGGCGGCCGAAAAGAACGGGAGCGGCGGCTGTTCGTCGAGCGGTTCGCCGTCGATGCTGACGCGGATCGTCACGGCCGAGACGTCGATCGGGTCGCCGCCGCGGTGATCGATCGCGATCCGATCGTCGGTCGCCGACAGCGACAGCACCGCCGACGGCGGCACCGTCGCGCTGGGACCGTCGAGCGCGGCGGCCGCGACGCCGCCGGCCAGCACGACCGTGATCGCGATGAGCAGCACGCCCGCGACGGGCGCCATTCCCCGGCGGCGACGAGCGGCTGGTGGCACGGCGGTCCTGCGGCGGTTCCGTACAAAAGGGTCGGCCCGGGCGGCGGCGAGCGGGGGCGGAAACGCGGGCCGGAACGGGCGGTCCGGACCGGCGGAGACGACCCGGCCGACCGGTCACTCGTCGCCGACCGGCCTCGGGGTCGTCAGGGGTTCGATGTCGTCGAGAACGACGACGTACGGCTCGTCGACGACCGTGATCCGGTACAGCTCGGCGGGCGAGAGCGTCCGAACGACGCCGGCCCCGTCGGTGGTGCCGATCGCCCGACTGTCTCCGCCGCCGACGGACTTCGTGACGGTGACATCGGGGACCGGTTCACCCGTCTCGTCGTCGAGGACGGTGACGGTCACCGGGCCGCCGGGGTAGGTCCGCTCGACGGTGACGTTGAACCCGTCGCCGGAGGCGGTGACCGGTTCGCTGTCGGGGAACGCCGTCAGGCCGACCCGCTGGTGTTCGACGAACACCTGTTCCGTCCCGCCGCTGACGAACGTCTGGAGGGTGCCGAACTCGTGCGGGATCGTGATACGCTGGACCGAGCCCGCGCCGAACGCGTCGGGCTGGCGGAGCGCGGCCGTCTCAGGGTAGGCCGCCTCGGTCATCTCGATGGCCGCGTCGTTCGAGATGTCGCTGCCGCCGCGGTCCCAGCGGCCCGTGCGGAAGACCTCGCGGACGTACTCGTCCTCGACGACGGTCGCGAGCACGACGGCGCCCTGGCTCGACGCGACGTAGATGTCGCTCGGGGCGGACTGCCCGCGGGCGATGGCGAGGGCGCGGTCGCGGACCGGCCCCTCGTACACCTGTAGCGCCACCTGAAGCTCGTCGAGCCGACCGGGAGAGCTGAAGTCCTCCGTCGCGTCGGCGAGCGCGTCGATCGCGTCGAGCCGCTCGTCGTACTCCTTAGCGGTCGCCGCCACACGGACGAGTTCGTCGAGCAGTTCGCGGTCAGTGATCTCGCCGTCGGCGTGCGAGCTGAAGGCCTCCGACTGGCGACGGTACAGCGCCACCTCGGCGCGCTCGACGCGGTTGATCTCCGCGAGGATCTGCTGTTGGCGCTCGACGTTCGTCTCGGTGCGCTCGATCCGGTCGACGACGGCCGCCGTCTCGAAGGCGGCGTCGGCGTCGGCGGTCGCGAACCCGAGCGACGATCCGAGGTCGGGGCCCCGGGTGGACGTGCTGACGCGCGTCGCCGCGCCCGACGGCGTCGAGAGCGTCCGGAGCGTGAGGTTCGCCGTTTCGATCTGCGGCGCGAGTTGGCTGGGGGTCGACGGGGAATCCGCCGAGGAGGCGAGATCGACGGACCGTGACGGGGATGTGGAGGGCGAGACGGGATCAACGGACTGCGCCGGGCCGGAAGGCGGGACGGAGGCGGCGGGCCGCGCCGGCTCTGAGGCGGGCGAAGCGCCGTCGGAGGCGGCGACGCCGGGGCCGGCGACGCCGGCGACCGGCGCCACGAGCAGCAGGACCGCGACCGCGGCGATCGGGAGGGCTCTCATCGTCTGCTGGTTCGCCCCGCGATACAAAAAATCCACCCACTGCGGTCGGTCACCGGCGCCGTGCGGGTCGGTGTCGCGGTCGACGGCACGTCCGGCCGCGGACGTGAGTGGGAGTTCGACCGCGTTTCCCGTCGAAAAACAGCGTATGGAAAGCGTTTTGCCCGGCGCGCGAGTGGCCGGAGACGTATGCGGAACCCCGCCTTGCGCGCGTTCTTGGTCGCGATCGTCGCGCTCGCGTTGCTCGCGAGCGCCGGCGGCGCGGTCACCGGCGCGACGACGGCCCCCTCTCCCCTCGACGCGGAGGTCGCCCCGAACCACGCCGGGCCGCTCGACGGCTCGACCGACGTTCGGGGGTCTCTCGGCGGGGAATCAGCGGTTCGCCAACAGACCGACGACGCGATCACCTCGCCGTCGACGACCCGTATCCGACTCGCGTTGAACCCGGACCGGAGCGCCGACTGGACCGTCGCGGTGCGGTACTCGCTGGCCGACGAGAACGAGACCGACGTGTTCCGCACGGCCGGCGAGCGCTTCCGCGGCGGCGAGATCGGGCCGAACGCCGCGCTGTTCGAGGGATTCCGTCGGGAGGCGAGCCGCACCGTCGACCGGTCGATGTCTATCGAGGGCGTCGAGCGGGAGGTCGAGGTGTACGAGGACCCGAGCGAGTTCGACGTCGCCACCGAAGACGCCGTCGCCGTCGGTGAGTTCCGCCTGCGGTTCACCTGGACCGAGTTCCTCGCACAGGACGGCGAGAGCCTGATCCTCGGGGACGCGCTGACGACGCCGGGCAACGAGACGTGGCTGCGTAGCCTCGAGGCGAGCCAGACCCTGGAGGTGGCGACGCCGGAGGGGTACGCCGTCACCGGAACGCCGAGCACCGCCGTGACGCAGCTCTCCGACGGCGACGTGATAATCGAGGGCCCCCAGACGTTCGAGAGCGGTGACCCGGTACGGATCGTGTACGAGCCCGCCGGGGCGGGCGCTCCGTGGGGAATGCTGGCGGCCGCGATACTGCTCGGGGCCACGCTCATCGCCGGCAGCGTCGTCGGGTACCGCCGGATCACCGCAGAGGAGGATGTCTCGGACGAGTCAGCCGCGACCTCCGAGACCGCGGACCCCGGCGGCGCCGACCGGAAGCCGATCGGTGCCGGCGACGGCGGTCCGGAAGACGACGGTTCGGGGGACGACCCCGGCGATTCCGTCGGAGAGGGGGAGGACGGCGACGACGGGCCGGACCTCTCGCTGCTCTCGGACGAGGAACGCGTCGAGCGGCTCCTCGACGAGAACGGCGGCCGGATGCGGCAGGCAGACATCGTCGCCGAGACCGGGTGGTCGGACGCGAAGGTCTCGCAGCTGCTCTCGGCGATGGCCGACGAGGGGCGCGTCGAGAAGCTCCGACTCGGCCGCGAGAACCTCATTTCGCTGCCCGACGGCGAGGACGAGACGGGCAGCGACGGCGAGGAGTAGGCGGAGGCGGCGGCGACAGCGAGGAGACAGCGACGGCGGCGACAGCGCCCGTTCGAGCGCCGAGCGCTGACCCGTGGAAGCGGAAACCGCCGGTCCGTCCTCGCCCGTTCCGAAAACCATTACAGGGCGAGCGACCGAGTAACGATCATGAAGGTTCTGGTGACCGTCAAGGAGGTCGCGGAGGCGGACGACGACTTCGCGATCGAGGGGACCGACATCGCCGAGTCCGATCTCGAGTACGATCTCAACGAGTGGGACGACTACGCCGTCGAGGCGGCGGTCCAGCTGGCCGAGGCCGGGATCGCGGACGAGGTCGTGACCGTCACCGTCGGGCCGGAGCGCTCGGAGGAGACGATCCGGATGGCGCTCGCGAAGGGCGCCGACCGCGCGGTCCGCGTCTGGGACGACGCGCTGGACGGCGGGTTCGCCGACGTCGCCTCGAAGGTCGAGCTGTTCGAGGCGGTCGTCGCGGAGGAGGAGCCGGACCTGATCCTCGGGGGGGTCCAGGCGGCCGACACCGGGTTCGGCGCGACCGGCGTCGCGCTCGCGGAGCGGATCGGCTTCGAGCACGCCGCGGTCGTCAACGACCTCGATGTCGACGCGGACGCGGGGGTGGCCCACGTCCACCGCGAGCTGGAGGGCGGGGTCGAGGAGCTGACCGACGTCGACCTCCCGGCGGTGTTGACCGTCCAGACCGGGCTCAACGAGCCGCGGTACGCGAGCCTCCGCGGGATCCGGCAGGCACAGCGGAAGGAGATAGCGGTGAAGGCGCTGTCCGACCTCGGGCTGACGGCCGAGGACGTCGAGAGCGCGCTGACGCTCACCTCGATGTACGAGCCGGAGAGCGAGTCGGACGCGGAGATCATCGAGGGGGACGCCGGGGAGTCCGCGGGTCGCCTTGCCGAGGTCCTCCGTGACAAGGGGGTGAGCGCGTAATGAGCGTGCTCGTCGCCGCCGAACACCGCCGGGGAGAGCTCCGCGACGTCTCGTACGAGGCGATCACCGCCGGCCGAGAGCTCGCCGACGCGCGGGGAGTCGACCTCCACGTGGCGGTCGTCGCGGGCGACGTCGACGCCTTCGCGGAGGAGCTGAACCGCGAGGGGGTCGACGCGATCCACGCCGTCGCCGACGGCGAGGAGTTCGACCACAACGCCTACCGAGCGGCGGCCTCGACGCTGGCCGACCGCGTCGACGCCGGGGCGGTGGTGCTGCCGAACTCCGTCAACGGGCTCGACTACGCGCCCGCCCTCGCCGAGAGCCTCGGCGTCCCGCTGGTGACCGACGCGGTCGGGATCGAGTACGACGACGGGCTCACCGTCACCCGCGAGATGTACGGCTCGAAGGTCGAGACGACGGTCGACGTCGAGGGCGACCGGTTCGTCCTCACGGTCCGGGGCGGCGAGTGGCCGCCCGCGGAGGGCGTCGGAGACGCGACGGTCGAGGCGGCCGACATCGACCTCCCCGAGTCGGGAGCCCGCGTCACCGGCTTCGAGGAGGTCGGCGGCGGCGACGTCGACATCGCGGACGCCGACGTGCTCGTCTCGGTCGGCCGCGGCATCGAGGAGGAGGAGAACATCGAGCTCATCGAGGACCTCGCGGACGCGCTCGGCGCGACGCTGTCCGCCTCTCGACCGATCGTCGACAACGGTTGGCTGCCGAAGAACCGGCAGGTCGGACAGAGCGGGAAGGTCGTCACGCCGGACGTGTACATCGCGGTCGGCATCTCCGGCGCGGTCCAGCACGTCGCCGGCATGAAGGGGTCGGACACGATCGTCGCGATCAACACCGACCCGAACGCGCCGATATTCGACATCGCCGACTACGGGATCGTCGGCGACCTCTTCGACGTGGTGCCCGAACTCATCGACGAGTTCGCGTAGGCAGACCCCGGAGCCGGCGGCAACGCTCTTGTATCGCGGCGGAGTACCGAACGTTCTGACGGCGTTCGCCGTCTCGTCACGATGATCCCGATCCGCACCAGCGTTCCGACCGTCGACGAAGCGGAGGCGCTGCTCGCCGGAGTCCGACGGACAGTCGACATCGAGGCGGACGGCGCGGCCGCGGCCCTAGCCGACGAGGAGCCGGATCCGGGCCTCCTCGAGATCGTCTCGGGCCCGTTCGCGTCCGTCGCCGATGTCGACGAGCGGCTGGCGCGGACCGAGTCGTACCTCCGCGAGCGCGGCGACCGGCGCGCGGTGTTTCTCACGGTGTACAGCCGGATGACGGCGACCGTCCGGACCGCGATCGACGACGGCGCGTTCGTCGACCCGGAGTGGGCCGCGTCGTACCTCGTCGCCTTCGCGGAGCGCTACCGCCGGGCGCTGGCGGCGTTCGAGCGCCGCGCGTTCGAGTCGCTCCCGCGACCGTGGCTGATCGCCTTCACCGCCGCGGTCCGCGGCGAGTCGCTTGTCGCGCAGGACGCCCTGCTCGCGATCAACGCGCACATCACCTACGACCTCACGTACACGCTCGGTGAGGTCGAAATCGACCCGGACCGCGATGTCAAGCGCGAGGACCACGACCGCATAAACGCGATCCTCGCCCGGCTCGTCCAGACCGTGCAGGACGTCCTCGTCGAGGCGTACGCCGCGGTCGGGATCGCCGGGGTCGACCGGCTGCTCGATCCCCTCGACGACCGGTTGGCCCTGCTCGGCCTGAAGGGCGCTCGGGAGTTCGCCTGGCGGAACGCCGTGTTACGCGCCGACCTCCCGGCGTGGCTCGGGGAGCGATACGTCGACTGGCGCGCCGAGACCGTCGCGACTGGCGCCGCGGCGGCCGCCCTCGCGCCGGATGTAGACGCCGACGCGACGGGGCGCCTGCGAGAGGCGGAGGACGGCGGCGACGCGGCGAGCGCGTTCCGCGAGGCGGTCCGACGGCGGATGTAGCGACGAGAGAAACACTGATGACGGTCCTCGCGGATATGACGACTATGCCACATATCCGGGGGACGGTCCACGGCGTCGCCGCGATGGTGACCCTCGTCGTCGGGTCGATGCTGACGGACGCGATCCGCGAGGAGTACGAGCTGTTCGCGCAGATCGCGGCGACGACGACGCACCTGCTCATCGACGTCGCGGAACTGCCGGTGTCGCGAGAGATCGCGGCGGTGGTCGTCCCCGTCGGCGTGCTGATGGGAGTCTGGGTGTTCGCGTACGAGCTCCAGCGGCTGCTGCGGGCGGAGTGAGAGCCCGGTCTCGGTTCGTTTATCACCCCGCCGACCCTCGGATCGGGCAATGAGCGAGGCCGACGAGCAGCCGGCTGCGACCGCGACGGGCCGGGAGATCTGGATCGAGAAGTACCGGCCGCAGACGCTCGACGACATCCACGGGCAATCGGAGATCGTCGAGCGGCTCCAGAGCTACATCGCGCAGGACGACGTGCCGCACCTGCTCTTCTCGGGGCCCGCGGGCGTCGGGAAGACGACCGCGGCCACCGCCATCGCCCGCGAGATCTACGGCGAGGACAACTGGCGCGGCAACTTCCTCGAACTGAACGCCTCCGACCAACGCGGCATCGACGTCGTCCGCGACCGGATCAAGGGGTTCGCGCGCTCGTCGTTTGGCGGCGACTTCCGGATCGTGTTCCTCGACGAGTCCGACAGCCTTACAGATGATGCACAGGCGGCGCTCCGCCGCACGATGGAGCAGTTCTCCGACAACACCCGGTTCATCCTCTCGTGTAACTACTCGTCGAAGATCATCGACCCGATCCAGTCGCGCTGCGCCGTCTTCCGGTTCTCGCCGCTGTCGGACGAGGCGGTCGGCGGGATGGTCCGCGAGATCGCGTCCGCGGAGTCGATCGAGGTGACCGACGCCGGAGTCGACGCCTTGGTGTACGCGGCCGACGGCGACATGCGCCGCGCGATCAACTCGCTTCAGGCGGCGGCGACGACGGGCGACGTGGTCGACGAGGAGGCGGTGTACGCGATCACGGCGACCGCCCGCCCGGAGGAGATCGAGTCGATGGTGACCGACGCGCTGGAGGGCGACTTCGCTCGCGCGCGCTCGACGCTCGACACGCTGCTCACGGAGACGGGGATGGCCGGCGGCGACGTGATCGACCAGCTCCACCGCTCAGTCTGGGAGTTCGACCTGAACGAACGCGAGGCGGTGCGGCTCATGGAGCGCATCGGCGAGGCCGACTACCGGATCGCCGAGGGCGCCAACGAACAGGTCCAGTTGGAGTCGCTGCTCGCGGCGCTCTCGCTGGACGAGTAGCGATAGACCGGTTTCGAGTCTCCGGGCGCTTGTTTATCCGGTACCGACGACCCAGCGACGGCGAACACTTCCAAAGCCCAGCCGCTCGGTTACATGTCGTTGAGTCCGGAGCGGCGACGGACACTCCCGAACCCCCGCCCCGCACGGCAACCGCGCCTCACGCCTCCCCAGCCTCGTCGGTCGCCCTCCGCGCTGCTCCGGGCGACCGACTCCCTCGCGCGTGCTCCTCGCGGCCGCCTTCGGCTGCTACTTGGAGGCACGCACCGCCGTGGCGAGCGCGCTTTTTAACTCACGCCGGCGCGGACTCCCGGTATGCTCGTCGTCGTCTCCGACACGCACGCACGCGAGGAGTCGAGGCTTCAGGGGCGGACCGCGGAGGCGGTCCGCGAGGCGGAGCTGGTGATCCACGCGGGCGACTTCTACCGCGAGCCGGTCTTAGACGCTTTTCAGTCGACCACCGCCGCCCTCCGGGCGGTCTACGGCAACAACGACGACGCCGCGATCCGCGACCGCGTCCCGGAGGTTCGGACCGTCGAATACGCGGGGGTCAGGTTCGCGGTCACGCACCGACACCGCAGCGGCGACACGGGGCTCGTCATGCTCGGTCGCGGCCGCGACGCCGACGCCGTGATCTGCGGCCACAGCCACCGGCCGCGGTTCGACGACTCAGGCGGGCTCCCGATACTGAATCCGGGCAGCCACGCCCAACCGCGCGGGAACCGGCCGGCGCACGCGGAATTGCGTCCGGTGGACGACGAGGCCGGAGACGGTCTGGACGGGCGACTGGTGACGCCGGACGGGGAGGAGTTCGAGACGTTCCGGATCGGGGCCGAGAGCCGCGAGTAAGGGAGCGGATCACGAGAAGCGGATCGGGCTCGCCGTCGCGTCGGCAGAGACCGATCGCGACGCCCCGCCGACGGCCGGGCCGGCCGACGGTCGTGTCAGCGGTGGAAGACCCGGATCGACGCGGATGTGGGCGCCGGCTGTCGGTCGCTGGTCGGCCGGGGAGGGGGATACCGGACTGGGTAGGGAGCGGGTGCGAGTCCGACCAGCCGGCGGTCGGCCGGCGGGTTCGAGCGTGAGGGCCGAAGCGGGGGGTCGCGATTACACGTAGTCGGGGTATCGACATATACGTGGCTGAGGGACAAAAACGCGTTTTAGTCACCGGGATCCGATCGCCCGAACGCGTCGGAATCGTCCGGGTCACGCGACCGTTCGGCTCGAAACTTATAACCGCGTGCCGACGGATTCAGGCGTATGCTCCCGGTCCAACCGCTGTTCGTACTCCTGTTGGTGGGTCTTCTCGGGCTGTTCTTCTTCGGGTTCCTCCTCGTCCGGCGCACGGTGGCGGGGCTGAACGAGGGGTACAACGACGGGCGACGCTGATGGTCGTCGCCACCGCCGCGACCCTCCTCGTCGCCGCCGCCGCCAGCCTCTTCATGGCGTGGTCGATCGGCGCGGGGTCGTCGGGCTCGACCCCGTTCGCGCCCGCGGTCGGGGCGAACGCAATCTCCGTGATGCGGGCCGGGCTCGTCGTCGGCGTCCTCGGGCTCCTCGGCGCGATCCTCCAGGGCGCGAACGTGACCGAGGCGGTCGGCACCGAACTGATCGGCGGGGTGACGCTCACCGCCGTGGCGGCCATCGTCGCGCTCGTCACGGCCGCCGCGCTGGTCGCAGTCGGCGTGTTCGCCGGCTACCCGATCGCGACGGCGTTCACCGTCACCGGCGCAGTCGTCGGCGTCGGCCTCGCGCTCGGCGGCGACCCGGCGTGGCCGAAGTACGCCGAGATCGCGACGCTGTGGGTGCTCACGCCGTTCGTCGGCGGCGGCGTCGCCTACGGCGTCGCGCGCATGCTCATCGGCGAGTCGCTGCCCGAGCGACCGCTCACGGCCGCGCTCGCCGGCGTCGTCGGCGCGATCCTCGCGAACGTCGGGTTCGCGCTGCTCGGTCCCGCCGGCCAGCAGGCGTCGGTGGCGAGCGTCCTCGGGGCGGGGCTGGGCGGCAGCGGCGCGGGTCCCGCCGCGGTGAGCGTCGCGATCGCCGCGCTCGTTTCGGTCGCCGTGTACGCGGACCTCGGCCGCGACCGCGAGGGGGCACAGCGGCGGTTCCTGCTCGCGATGGGCGGGCTCGTCGCGTTCTCGGCCGGCGGGTCGCAGGTCGGCCTCGCGATCGGCCCGCTCGTCCCGATCTTCAGCGAGGTCGGCGTCCCGCTGTGGGCGCTACTCGTCGGCGGCGGCGTCGGGCTGTTGGCCGGGTCGTGGACCGGCGCGCCGCGGATGATCAAGGCGCTCGCGCAGGACTACGCCTCGATGGGGCCGCGACGGTCGATATCGGCGCTCATCCCGTCGTTCGCGATCGCGCAGACCGCCGTCGCGTTCGGGATCCCCGTGTCGTTCAACGAGATCATCGTCTCGGCGATCGTCGGCGCGGGCTACGCCGCGGGCGACGCCGGCGTGAGCCGGAAGAAGATGGGGTACACGGTCCTCGCGTGGATCGGGTCGCTCGTCGGCGCGTTCGTGCTCGGGTTCGGCCTCTACTCGGCGGTCGACTTCGTCGCGTGACGGGCGGCGCCGCTCCGCTTCACCCTCAGGCGCGTCCCTCGGGGTACGTCGGCAGCCGCGCGGACCGCGCGCTCCCGTCGACGAACGGGAGGTCGACGGCGGTGGCCGGACTCTCCTCGCCGTCGACGCGGACGGTGACCTCGCCGAGGGCGGCGTCGAACCCGACGAGCGCCAGCGCGACTGGCACGTCCGTCGCGGGGCCGACGGCCGCCCGCGTCACCTCGCCGATCGCCTCGTCACCGTCGAAGACGGCCGCACCGGACGCGGGGAGCGCGGCGTCGATCCCCTGCGGGTCCGCGTTCGGGTCGACGCCGTCGACCGCCTCGGCGACGCCGTCGAGTTCGAGGCCGACGAGCCGTCGGCTCGGTCGCCCCTGATTCTCCACGCGCGAGACGACCTCCTGCCCGACGTAACACCCCTTCTCGAAGTCGAGCGCGTTCCGGAGGCCGAGGACGTTCGGGACCGTGCCCGCCAGTTCGTACTCGAAGAGGGGCGTTCCGGCCTCCGTCGCGAGCGCGTCCCACGTTCGGTACCCGAACGGCGCGGCGTTGAGTCCGCGGTTGATCAGGGTGTCGAACACGTCGCCCGCGTCGGCGGCGGCGCAGACGATCTCGTACCCCTCCTCGCCGAGCGGCGCGTCCGTCGCGATCACGGTGACGCCGGCGTCGACCATCGACCCGCGGACGAACGAGAGGGGCCCCTCCGGCGCGCCCGGTCCGCCGAGGACGGAGGCGACCTTCTCGGTCGACTTCGGGCCGTGAACCCCGAACACGCCGAACTCGTCGGACACGTCGTCGATCGCGACGTCCTGAATGAACACGTTCTCCGCCCAGTCGGCGGCGACCGACTCGACCCGTTCCGGGGGGAGGAAGACGAGCAGCCGCTCGTCGGCGTTGTACACGTACATGTCCGTCTCGATCCCGCCTTGAGGATCGAGCAGGAGGGCGTACGTTCCCTCGCCGTCCTCGGCGGGGACGCGGTTCGAGACGGCGTTGTCCACGAACTCGACGCGGTCGCTCCCCCTGACGGCGAGGACGCCGTACCCCATCTCGATCACGCCCGCGACGTTTCGGACCGCCTTGCCGACGCGGACGGGCTTCCCGTAGTGGTCGACGACCTCGCGACCGCCGCGGTCGCGGTACGCGGCGCCGTGCGCGTCGTGGGTACCGGAGACGAGCGTCATGGTCGAACGGTGGCGATCGAGGGGCAAAAGGCCGCCGTCTCCGACGGCTACAGTCCGAGTCGGTCCCGGATCGCGTCGACGAGGCTCTCGGAGGGGTCGTCGTCGGGCGCCTCCGGGTCCGGAACGACCTTCTCGTGGGCGTACACCCGAACGTGCTCCTCGGACTCGACGGTGATCAGCGAGTCCTCCTTCAGCGTCGAGAGGGCCTCCTCGACGGCGTCGATGTCTGCGTCGACGGCCGCGCGCAGTTCGAGGACGGTCATTCCCTCGTCGCCGCGGTCGACGAGCGCGTCGAGCAGCGCGACCTCGACGTCCGGCCGGTCGCGGTATTCCGGCTTTGCGGCCATACCCGTCCCTTGTGCGGGCCGGACTTTACGTCTACCGGCGATCGGAGAGGGATTGGCGACCGGAGAGGTATCGGGCGACAGATCGTGGGGAAGGTACGCCGGTCGCGCCGCGTCAGCGGACGATCCGCGAACAGGTGCCACAGAGGTTCTCCTCTTTCACGTCGACCTCGCGGACGGTCGGGGAAAACGACATCACGCACTTGCTGTTGTCACAGTGCTCCAGGCCGAGAGTGTGACCGATCTCGTGGACGACCTCCTTGCGGACGCGGTCGCCAAACACGTCGACCGCGGGCTTGGTGGAGACGCCGCCGTCGGAGGAGGTGCGGAGGCGGTGCGTGGAGATGACGGAGCCGCTGCCGTTGAGGTACGCGAGGCCGAACACGTAGTTTCGGCGGCGGTAGTAGAGGTCCTCGGGCGTGATGCCGATGTTCTTCTCGCCGCCGCCGACCCGAGTGACCGTCTCGATGAGGTCCTCGGCGCGGTACTGGTCCCTATCTGCCTCGAAGGCGGAGTCGGGGATCGGCTGATCGTCGTGGACCGTCACGTCGCAGTCGTATACGGAACGCAGCGCACCGGAGGCCTCCCGTTTCACTCGGGGGGTGACCTCCCCGACCGGGACGATGTCCACGAGCATGGAACCGCTTTTGAACGCCGCGGTCATAAAGGCCGCGCCGTGGTACGACCACCCCCGTCGGAGCGGGCGCTCGTTGCCGCACTCGGGCGGTACGAACGATTGATCGAGGTCGGAGTCGGCCGCCGGCCGGGCGTCGCCCGTGCGCTCGCCGATCGGGGCCACGAGGTCGTCGCGATCGACGTCGAAGTGAACGATGCGGCGCAGGACGCGGCGGCGGGGAGGCAGGCGCCGAGCGGGGGAACGCTCCGCGTCGTCGCCGCGGACGTGACGGCGCTCGCGGCCGACGACGAGCGGGCGGCGCAGAGCGCGCTCGGGATCGGCGCGAGCGACGAGATCGCCGGCGAGGCTCCGGACGCGCCCGGCGGCGTCGACGCCGTGTACGCTCGGAACCTCCCGGCGGAGCTACAGCGGGCGACCGTCGCGCTCGCGGAGCGACTCGGCGCCGCCTGCCTGTTCACCACGCTCGGGTTCGAGGAGCCGGTCGTGGACGTCTCTCGGAAGTCGACGGAGTCGGGAACTGTCGTGTTCGTCGCGCGGTGACGGAACGGACCGGCGACCGGGACGCCGCACGGCTCGAACCGGCGACGCCGACCGCGAACCCGAACGTTCATTCGGGCGCCAGTCGGGGGTACCCGTATGCAGGTCGACGCAGTCGTCCTCGACATCGACGGGGTGTTGGTCGACGTGGCGGACTCCTACCGTCGGGCGATCCTCGAATCGGTCGACCGGGTCTGCGGCAAGCCGATCGACCCGGACGCGGTCCAGGCGTTCAAGAACGCCGGCGGGTTCAACAACGACTGGGAGCTGACCGACGCGGCGGCGTTGTTCGTGTTGGCCCGCCGCGAGGGGCTCCGGATGGACGTCGACGAGTTCACCGAGCGCGTCCGCGAGCTCGGGGGCGGGCTCGACGCCGCCAAGGAGGTCGTCGGCGACCTCCCGCGAGTCGCACAGGCCCGCGTCCGCGACCAGTGGGACCGGGACGCGCTCCGCGAGACGTTTCAGGCGCTGTACCTCGGCAGCGAGCTGTACCGCGAGTTAGAGGGGGGCGAGCCGCCGTTCGAGGCCGACGGGTACATCCACGACGAGCCGACGCTCGTCGACCCCGAGACGATCGCCGACCTCACCGGGCGGTTCGACGTGGGCGTCCTCACCGGGCGGCCGGCGGCCGAGGCCGACATCGCCTTGGACCGCGTCGGCCTCGACGCGCCCGAGGACCGGCGGTTCACGATGGACGACTGGGAAGAGGGGAAGCCGCACCCGCGGGCGCTCGTCGAGCTCGCCGAGCGGTTCGGCGCCGGGCGGGTCGCGTTCGCGGGCGACACCCTCGACGACGTGCGGACCGCACGCAACGCCGACGAGTCTGACGAGACGCGCGTCTACTACGGGGTTGGCGTCCTCACCGGCGGGCTCACCGGCGAGGCGGGGCGCGAGAAGTTCGCCGGTAACGGCGCGGACGCCGTGGTCGAAGACGTGAACGAACTGGTTGGGCTACTGGAGTAGTCGTCGTCGCGTCGGCTCGGGCACCGTGCGCCCCTCCCGCGTTAACCGCTCCGTGACGGATCTCGCCGGCGATCGCGGATACCGCCGGTATCCGGGACACGTCGGGTCCGGTGAGCGACGACCCCGCGAACGAGACCGCGACCGACGTGACGCTCCAGCAGGAGTAGACGGCCAGATACAGCGGGGAATCGGTGAAAAACCGGAATGGGCCTTGCCGGATTCGAACCGGCGATCAACTCGTTATGAGCGAGTCGCTTTAACCGGACTAAGCTAAAGGCCCGCCACGGATCGATTTGTCTCTCGGTTCCTCTTTATCCTATCGGGTTGGAACCAAGCGAAGCTAATGTTTCGTTGAGATGGTAATCCTCGTGCCAATTGATGTTTTTGATATGTTATGTTTGACCGCTCGTACCGGATAGTCATCTGTGTGTCACCAGCATCTTCGATAAGTATCAGTTACGATCGCTTCGGCCGCTTGGCCGCGCTTCTGTGGCTCCTCGAGTGAAGCAAATTGCTCGCTTCGATTCGGCATACTCAGTCAGAGCGGAAACGAGCAAAATAGGACTACGGTCTGGTGAGAGCATAGACGAGAAACGTACGAAGGGAGGCGCCGAAGCCAGGACTCGAACCTGGGACCGCCTCGTTAACAGCGAGGCGCTCTACCAACTGAGCTACTTCGGCCTGTTTTCGGGTACTCGCGTCCTTTTGATATGGCTTTCGTTTCCGCCCGACGGCGCGGAAGCCGACGGGCCGGACCGCGGGACGGCGGCGGCGCTCCGTCGGCCCGCCGCGCCGCCGATCCGACCGACACGTTTTCGGCCGGACCGCGAGACCGTTCGGTATGGACGATCTGGAGGCGGTGCTGTCACGGGTCCGCGAGCGCGTCCTTCCCGAGCCGGAAGAGCGGGAGCGACTGCGAGCGGCGGCCACGGCACTGACCGACCGGACCCACGAGGCGATCGCCGACCTCCCCGTCGGCGCCGACGTGGTCCAAGTCGGGTCGACGGCGCGGGGCACGTGGGTCGCGGGCGACCGCGACATCGACCTGTTCGTCCGGTTCGACGCAGATCTCGACCGCGCCGAGCTGGAGGAGTACGGGCTGGCGGTCGGGCACGCGGTCCTCCCCGACGGCCACGAGGAGTACGCCGAACACCCGTACGTGAAGGGGAACTACGAGGGGTTCGACGTGGACCTCGTCCCCTGTCACGACGTGGAGACGGCGGGGGATCTGGTCTCCGCGGTCGACCGCACCCCGTTCCACGACGCGTACCTCTCTGCGCGGCTCGACGACGACCTCGCCGCGGACGTGGTGCTCGCGAAGGCGTTCCTGAAGGGGATCGGCGCGTACGGCAGCGACCTCCGCACCGAGGGGTTCTCGGGGTACCTCACGGAGTTGCTCGTCTTGGAGCTCGGCGGGTTCGTCCCGCTCGTCGAGTCGGCGCGGAGCTGGCACCCCCCGGTGGAGTTCGACCCAGAGGGGCACGCCGAGCGCACGTTCGAGGATCCCCTCGTCGTCGTCGATCCGACGGACCCGACGCGGAACGTCGCGGCGGTCCTGTCGGCGACGAACCTCGCACGCTTCCAGCACTACGCGCGGGAGCTGCTCGCGGCCCCGAGCGAGGCGCTCTTCGAGCCTGACGAACCGGAACCGCTCGACCCCGAGGAAGTGCGAGCGCATCTCGACCGACGGGGAACGACGCCGGTCGCGGTCGTGTTCGACGCGCCGGACGTGGTCGACGACCAGCTGTGGCCGCAGCTCCGCCGATCGCTGGACGGGATCGTCGGCGGGCTCAACGATCACGGGTTCGACGTGCTCCGAGCGCGCGCCATGACCGACGCAGCGGGAACGAGGAACGGCGGCGGGGGGAGCGACGCCGACGGGGGGAGCGGCGACCGGGAGGTGCCCGAGCGCGCCGCAGCCGTCGAGTCGACGCGGGCCGCGCTGTACGCGGAACTGGAGGTGACCGAGCGACCGGCGGTCGCGCGCCACGACGGGCCGCCGGTCGCGGTGCGGAAGCACGCCGCGAACTTCTACGAGTCGTACGTCGACGACGTCGACCCGGACACCTACGGGCCGTTCATCGACGGCGACCGGTACGTCGTCGAGCGCGAGCGGGAGTTCGTCACCGTCCGCGGGTACCTAGAGAGCGACGCCGCGGGCGACGTGGCGCTCGGCGCGCAGGTGGAACCGGCGTTCGCCGACCGCGACGTGTTGGTCGGCGAGGCGGTGGCGACGCTCGCCCCCGCGTTCGGTCGACCGCTCCGCGGGTTCTACGAGCCGCGGCCGTGAGACCGTCGAGGGGAGCCGTTCCCAATGAAACGGGCGAAAGCGATCCGGGCGAGGGGGCCGCTCAGCGGGAGAGGCGGTCGAGGAGCCAGTAGACGGCCGCGGCGACGACGACGACGATCAGCGCGATCGCGGTGAGGAGTCCGGCGGCGCCGGGGAACGACAGCCAGAACGCGGCGTAAAAGGCGAGCGCGAACACGAAGAGGCCGACGACCAGCAGCCCGCGCGAGGGGTTCTGCGCGGCGGCGACGAACCCGCGCTGGAGGATCGAGAGGTCGCCGAAGTCGGGGACGTCCTCGGGGGTAACGTCGTCAGCGGGACCACCCGAGTCGGCCGGAGCGGTCGACTCGCCGTCGACGGAGCGGTCGGTGTCGGTCACGCACTCGCATAGGAACTGGGGGAGCCTGTACTTGTCGCTTGTCGGGGAGGAACGGCCCGGCCGCCGTGAGCCTCCGTCAGCCGGCGACCGCGACGGCGAGAGACGAACCGAGGACAAACGCGGCCAGCGCGGCCGCGAGGTTCGAGGCCGCGAGCGTCGCGGCGGCGCGAACACCGGTCTCGCTCGCCGTCCGGACGGCCCCGACCGCGAACGAGGAGAACGTCGTGAACGCGCCACAGAAGCCGACGCCGAACAGCAGCGTCGCCGCCGATCCGATCGGCGCGGCGGAGACGGCTCCGAGGGCGAGGCTCCCGAGGGCGTTGACGAGGAGGACCGACCGGCGCCCCTCGATACGGAGCCCGACGGCGTGACGGCCGGCCGCGCCGAGCGCACCGCCGACGCCGACGAGCGCCGTCGCGAGGAGCGGCGAGACGCTCATCGCCGGCGCCTCCCGACGGCGAGCCCCAGTGCGGCCGCGGCGAATCCGGCCGCGTAGCTACCGGCGACGTATCCCGCGCCGGCGGTCGTTCCGAGCGCGACGGCGTCGGCGACGAACGTGCTGTACGTCGTGAACGAGGAGAGCGCGCCCGTCCCGACGAGCAGCCGGACCCGGTCGCTCGACGCGCGAGTCAGGAGGAGACCGAGGGCGAACGAGCCGACGACGTTCGCGACCAGCGTCCCCGCGCCGGGCGGGACGCCGCCGAGAGCGATGAGGCGGTCGCCGGACGAGGCCGCGGTGAGGACGCCGGCGACCCCCGCGTCGACGGCGTGTCTGGCGACCGCACCGAGGAAGCCCCCGGCCGCGACGAGGAGAAATCCGTACGGCGTTCGGTCCATGCGCTAGCGTATTTCCGGCGCGGCTTGTGCGTTCTGGACCCGTCAGTGCGGTTCGGGGTCCGATAGCCGGCTCGCGCGCGGACTCTCGCCTTCGTGCGGCGTCCGGCGTTCCCGTATCCGGACCGTGTGGGCCGTCTCTGTGGCGTCGTCGACGACGAGCGCCTCGCCGACGCCCTCGGGAAGCCGCGATGCGAGGTCGCCGGCGAGGTACGTCGCCTCCGCCGCCGCCAGTCGCTCGACGTCGCGCGCCGCCGTGAGCCGGTGGGAGACGAGCAGGTCGGACTGCGAGACGGCGACGCTCGGGAGCGCGGCCGGACGCTGGGTCGCACAGACCAGCGAGACGCCCGGCGCGCGGCCCCGCGTGAGGAGCGTCCGGAGCGCGGGGTCGGCCACCCCGTCGAAGAAGGCGTGCGCCTCGTCGACGAGCAGCCACGGGAGCCGGGAGAGATCGCCCGCGATCCGCGCGTCGTAGAGCCCGCGAGCGACAGCGCGGACCACGGCCGCCGCGGCGGCGTCGGGCACGCCGGCGAGGTCGAGGACCGCGGGGTCGCCGTCGGCCGCCAGCGACGCGACCGGCGGCGCATCGGCGTCGAAGACTCCCCACGAGGCCGCCAGCCGGAGGTGGTTCGCGGCGGCGCGACGCGTCTCCGCCGGGGCGTCGGCCGCGTCGACCGCCTCGCGGAGCGCCGCGAGCGACGGCGAGGGGGTCGTTCCGCTCGCGGCGTTACGGTCCGTCGCCTCTCCAGATCCGTCGTCGACCGCGTCCGCGACGACTTGCCAGACGAGGGTTCCGGGGCCGCTCGCCGGGGCGAGGCCGAGGAGGTTCGGCCAAGCCGACGGCGGTATCGAGGCGGGACGGACCGCGGGGTCGACGGTCCGTCCGCCGGCCGCTTCGAGGCCGGCGAAGACGCCCATCGGGTCGACGACGACCGGGGCGACACCGCCTGCGTCCGCCAGCTCCTCGGCGAGAACGCCGAGGGTGTACGACTTCCCGGTGCCGCGCTTCCCGAACACGACGCCCGCGTGTGGGCGGCCGAGGTCGACGCCGACCGGAGCGCCGGCGCTGCCGTCGCGGGCGAGGAAAGAGCCGATCCGAGCGGTGTGAGGCGGACGGTCACCGTCGCGGTGAGCACTGTCACGGAGGTCGGCGCAGTCGCCGCGGTCAGCCCCCTCAGTACGGTCGGTCCCGTCGTCGCGGCCGAGTACGTACACGCGGCCGGGTTGCCTCGGCATCAGACAAAAAGCACCGGGAGCCGGATCGGGTCCCGGTCGTCGGGCGCGTCTCTCGGGCGTCCGCCGCGGCGCCGCCCGGATCGTCCGATCGTTTATATCAGATACCGCGGCCAGCGCGGCGTATGTCCGATCGAACACACGACTCGCGCACCGCGAACCGCCGGACGTTCAGCACCGACGCCCGCGCGATCGAGGGGCTCCCGGTCCGCCTCGTCATCGCGCTCGTCGTCGGCGTCGCCAGCCTCAGCGTGATGATGGGGATGATCGGCGACATCGACGGGCTGGCCGCGACGGAGCTCGACGCGCAGCCCCAGCCGGAGGTGACCACGCCCGGCGAGCAGTCGGTCGACGTCGCCGTCGTCGACCCCGACGGCTCTCGGGTCGCGGACGCGACGGTCATCGTCCGGGGCGGCTCTGCGCAGATCGACGGCGTCGTCACCGCGAAGACGAACAAGGACGGGGTCGCGACCGTCGACGTCGAGCCGGAACTCGGGCCGAACCAGGCCGACGGGACGCTCGCGATCGACATCAAGCCGCCGGCGGAGGGCGACTACGTCGACGAGCGGGGGAACACCGAGGTGCTCGTCGTCGAGGAGTGACGCCGCGAGCGGCGGAGGAGAGTCGGTTAAAGCCGGCTGTCCCAGTCGATCCAGTCCTGTTCCCAGCCGTGCCGTCGCTGCCGGCTGCGCTCGGCGCGCTCCGCGTCCTCCCGCCGAGTTCGGTTCCGTTCC
This sequence comes from Halorubrum sp. SD690R, assembly GCF_005435035.1. NCBI lineage: Archaea > Methanobacteriati > Methanobacteriota > Halobacteria > Halobacteriales > Haloferacaceae > Halorubrum > Halorubrum sp. SD690R. The sequence continues at coordinate 57,218 of NZ_SGTV01000001.1, forward strand.
GTTCCGGGCTGTTCGCCGTCGACGAGCATCGGTTGGAGCCGCGCCGGCCCGTGCGTCTCGACCGTTTCGAAGCCGTCAGGCGCCGGATCGTCGTCCGTACCGGCGCCGGACGCGATGGCGTCGCCCGCGTCGGGACCCCCGGCGGACGGCTCGATCGCGGCGACCGTCTGGACGCCGGCGCCGCGCGGGTAGGCGATTCGCCCGTCGGGTGCGAGCTGGTCCCTGAGGGAACGCGGCGGCTCGAGGACGGCGGCTTCGAGGAGGATCCGGTCGTACGGCGCGTACGCGGGGAGCCCGTCGGCGCCGTCCGCGCGGTCGACGAGGACCGCCCCGTAACCGGCCGCGTCGAGGTTCGACCGCGCGGCGGCGACGGCGGCGCGGTCGATGTCGACCGCGTGGACGCGCCGCGCGCCGGCGATCTCGGCGAGCATCGCGACCGAGTAGCCGATCCCCGCACCGACGACAAGGACCGAGTCGCCCTCGGCGGCGTCGAGCGCGGTGACGAGACGGACCAGCGTCGGGAGCGAGAGCGAGTGCGGGTCGTCGCCGTCGACGGCGCCGCCGCGAGGCGAGTCGTCGACGAAGGGATCGCGCGGGACGCGCTGAAGCGCGGTCAGCACGGGCGGCTCGATCGGCTCGCCGATCTGGTGTTCGAGCCCCTCGATCATGTCCGCCCTGAGCGACGCGTCGTCCATGCGCAGTCTCGGGACTCGGTCCTCTAAAACCGTGCGTTCGGCGGGCCGACTATCGCATCGGGACGAACCGCACGCCGCCGTGGTCCTCGCGGTCGATCCCGCCTTCGCGGAGCGTCAGTCGGACGAGCCGCTGGCGACCACCCTCGCGAACGGGGGCGACCACGCGGCCGCCCGCCCGGACACGGTCGACGACCGCGTCCGGAACCGCCTCGGGCGCCGCGCAGGTGAGGTAAGCGGCGTCGAACGGAGCCTCGTCGAGGAACGCCTCTCGGCCGTCGGCGGCCGCGACGGCCACGTCGTAGCCGAGACGGGCAAGGCGCTCGCGGGCGGCGGCGGCCAGTTCCGGGACCCGCTCGGCGGAGAGGACGTTCCCCGGGCCGACGACCTCGGCGACGACCGCGGCGTGGTAGCCGCAGCCAGTCCCCACCTCGAAGACGCGGTCGCCGCGCTCGACGTCGAGGAGATCCGTCATCAGTGCGACCATGTGCGGCGCGCTGATCGTCTGGTCGTGGCCGATCGGGAGCGGCCGGTCGGCGTACGCCGACTCGCGATGCGCCTCGGGAACGAACTCGTGGCGGGGGACGGCTCCGATCGCCGAGAGCGTCTGCTCGCTCACGTCGAGACGCCGTCGGAGCGCGCTCACGAGGTCGCGTCGTTCGGCCGTGCGGTCGCCGTCGTTCATGTGAGTCGATAGCACAGTGTGCGTGGAGAAAGCATCGGCGGAGAGGCAGGGGTCGAGCCGGGCGGATCAGTTCACGTCGATCCGGCGTCCCTCGTCCGCGTCGAGGACATCGATCGGGACCGTTACAGTGAGGACACCGTGCCGGTACGTCGCGGTGGCGTCGTCGAGACGGGCGTTCGTCGGCAGGCCGACGGTCCGAGTGACGGACTCGTGGCGCCGCTCGCGTCGGATGTATCGCCGGTCTGCGTCCTCGCGTTCCGCGTCGCGCTCGGCGGTGATGGCGAGCCGGTCGTCGCGGACTTGGACGTCGATCTCGTCGCGATCGAACCCCGGGAGGTCGGCCATCACGACGAACTCGTCGGCGTACTCGGCGACGTCGATGTCGGCGGTCCGGAGGTCGCGGCCCCGAGCCCGCTCGCCCCCGAGGGGGGTGCGGCCGAGGAACTGTTCGATCTCGTCGAAGGGATTCGTCGTGTTCATACCGACAGAGAGGAGCCGTGAGGTGTTAAATAGCGACTGACGCGTGCTATCTCGCGGCGGCGGCGGATTCCGGTATCCCGGCCGCGGCGCACCCCGTGTCACACCTGACGACGCGAGCGCGGCTCAGCTGACGTCGATCGTGTGCCCGCGGTCGTCGTCGGGCGAGCGCTTGGGGAGTGTGACGGTGAGGACGCCGGCGTCGAAGGAGGCCGCCGCCGCGTCGGCCTCGACGGGTTCGGGGATCGGAACCCGACGGGAGACGGAGTTGCGCCGGCGCTCGCGCCGGTGGTAGCGGACGTCGGCCGGACCGCTCTCGCCGTCGTCCGGATCGTCGGCACCGTCCTCTTCGGCGACATCGAACTCGCTCGACTCCTCGCGGGAGCCGCTGATAACGAGCGCGTCGTCGCGCAGTTCGACGTCGACGTCGTCGGCGTCGAATCCGGGGAGGTCGGCGACGACGGTGATCGCCTCGTCGTCTTCGACCACGTCGACGTCGACGTCGCGGGCCCCCGGGAACCGCGGGACCTCGGGGGCGGTGCCCTCCAGCGTGCCGCCGAGTTCCTCGAACTCGCGGCCCATCCGCTCGAACAGTTCCTCTATCTCGTCGAAGGGATCGCGTCGGGTCATACAGGTCAGGATTCGTGACGGAGCGTCTTGAACGTACTGGCGGAGGCGGGGACGGCGGCGCGCCGAGACGCCGGCGACAGACACTATCCGCTGGCGCCCTTGGAGATCGTATGCGCCTGTTCTGGCACCGAGGAGACGCTCGAACGCGGGACAACGCCGGGCTCGCCGCCGCGGCTCGGGACGGTGAAGTCGTGCCGGTGTTCGTGTACGACGCCGACCTGCTCGGAACGGTCGGCGCGCGGCAGCGCGCGTTCTTCCTCCGGCACGTGAAGCGACTGGAGGAGCGGTACCGCGAACTCGGGAGCGACCTGATCGTCCGCGCCGGCGACCCGGAAGCGGTCCTCGTCGACCTCGCCGCGGAATACGACGCGGAGGCGGTGTTCTACAACGAGCAGTACCGAGCGGCCCGTCGGAACCGACAGCGGGCGGTCGAGGACGCGCTCGCCGGCGAAGGCGTCGACACCGACTCGCGGACCGACATCGTGCTGGTCGACCCCGGTCGGCTGGAGGCGCGCTATCCGAACCACAGCCAGTTCCACGGCGACTGGGAGGCCGTGCCGAAGCGCGGGCCGTACGCGGAGCCGGATGCGGCCGCGCTGGCCGACGTGCGCGACGGGAAGACCGTCCCCGAGCCCGACGCCGACATCGACCTCCCCGACGCGGGGTACGAGGCCGCCCGCGAGCGGTTCAACGGGTTCCTCGACTACGGGATCACCTCGTACAACGACACCCGCGACGACCTCGCGCGGGCCGTCGAGGCCCCGACGCACGCGGTCTCGCGGATGTCTCCGTACCTCGCGACCGGCGCGATCGGGGTCCGCGAGCTGTGGGCGGGCGCGAGCGACGTGTACGACGCCGTGACCGGCGGGGAGCGCCGCAACGTCGATAAGTACCGGTACGAGCTGTCGTGGCGCGAGCAGATGTACCACCTGCTGTATTACAACCCGGACCTCGCCGTGTCGAACTACAAGTCGTTCCCGAACGAGATCGCGTGGCGCGACGACGACGACGCCTTCGAGGCGTGGACGCGCGGCGAGACCGGCTACCCGCTCGTCGACGCCGGAATGCGACAGCTGAACGAGGAGGGGTACATCCACAACCGGCCGCGGCAGGTGGTCGCGAGCTTCCTCACGAAGCACCTCCTGATCGACTGGCGGCGCGGCGCGCGCTACTTCACGAAGCAGCTGATCGACCACGACTACGCCTCGAACCACGGCGCGTGGCAGTGGACCGCCTCCACCGGCACCGACTCCGTCGACGTGCGCATCTTCGACCCGGTGAGCCAAATGTCGAAGTACGACGACGGCGCCCGATTCGTGAAGGCGTACGTCCCGGAGCTCTCGGACGTGCCGTCCGGGAAGGTGGTCGACTGGCCGACCCTCTCGCGGGCGGAGCGCGAGGAGCTCGCGCCCGACTACGCGCACCCGATCGTCGACCGGAACGAAGGGTACGAGCGCGCGCAGCGCGTCTTCGAGGAGGCGCTCGGGAAGCGATAGCGGGCGCGGGTCGGCGCGAAGCGGTGCGGACCCGTGGGTGGTACCGGCGTTCCGTAACCGAGTCCTTTTCGTGGGGCCCCGAGAACGGCTCCGCTATGTCCCCAGTCGCGATCGACGACGTCGAGGCCGCCGCCGAGCGGCTCGCCGGCACCGACATCGTCCAGCGGACGCCCGTCGAGCGGAGTCGCTCGCTGAGCGATCGGTGCGGCGCCGACGTGCGTCTCAAGATGGAACACCTCCAGCGCACCGGCTCGTTCAAGACGCGCGGCGCGTACAACGCGATCTCGCTGGCGATAGACGGGTCCGGAGAGCGCGCCGCGGAGGTCCCGATCGAGCGCGTCGTGGCCGCGAGCGCGGGCAACCACGCACAGGGGGTCGCGCTCGCGGCGGCCGACGCCGGGATCGAAGCGACGATCGTGATGCCGGAGGCAGCGCCCGCGGCGAAGATCGAGGCGACCCGCGCCTACGGCGCCGAGGTCGTCCTCCGGGGCAGCGCGTTCCCCGAGGCGATGGCGCACGCTCGGACGCTGACCGACGACCCCGGGACGCGGTTCGTCCACGCGTTCGACGACCCCGACGTGGTCGCGGGACAGGGGACGCTCGGCCTGGAAGTGCTCGACCAGGTGCCCGACGTCGACACCGTCCTCGTCCCCGTAGGGGGCGGCGGGCTCGCGGGCGGCGTCGCAACCGCGGTCAAGGCCCGGTCGCCCGAGACGCGGGTCGTCGGCGTTCAGACCGAGGGCGCGTCGACGCTCTCGGAGAGCCTCGCGGCCGGCGAACTCGTGACGCGCGACGAACCCGACACGATCGCGGACGGGATCGCGACCGGCGGGCTGAGCGACCTCACCTTCGAACTCCTCGACGAACACCTCGACGAGGCGGTCGTCGTGAGCGACGACGACGTGGCGAACGCGATCCTCCTGCTCTTGGAGCGCGCGAAGCAGATGGTCGAGGGCGCGGGCGCGACCGCCGCGGCCGCCCTGTTGAACGACGAGGCGGTCGACGATCTCGACCTCGGCGGCGAGACCGTCGTCCCGCTTCTCTGCGGCGGCAACATCGACGTGACGACGCTGAAGGAGGTGGTGACGCACGCCCTCGTCGACCGCCACCAGCTGATCGAGCTCTCCGTCCGGATCGACGACACGCCCGGGACGATGGGGGAGATCAGCACCCTGATCGGCGCGGAGCGCGCGAACATCCGGACCGTGCGCCACGAGCGTAGCCGACCTGACCTGCCGGTCGGCGACGCCGACCTCGTCTTCGAGGTGGAGACGAACGGCCCTGCCCACGTCGACCGCGTCCTCAAGGCGGTACGCGAGGCGGGATACGAGGTGGAGTGGACGACGCGGGAGGCGTGAGGGAGAATGTCGTCGATGTATAAATTGAACTACGGTGGCGCGCGCCTCCGAGCGGCCGCCTGCGGCGGCCGTGAGGAGCGCGTGCGAGGGAGTCGGCCGACCGCAGGGAGGCCGACGAGGCTGGGGAGGCGTGAGGTGCGGTTGCGGCGTGGGGCGGGACTCGAAGGGGCAGTCGCGAGGCCGCCGTAGGCGACGCAAGCGCCGGAACGAGGGAGCGGAGCGACCGAGTGAGGAGCACAGCGAGCGTACTGCGGCCTCGCGACTGGGGCTTTGGAGGTGTTCACCGCCAAGTCACCGAAGGCGTCCACGATCGACCCGCCGACCGCGTCGGGCGGGTGGTCGTCGTCTCGCGCGATCCGACGATTTGAAACGCTCACCTCGGCAACCGTCTCGTAATGAGTCTCGTCGTTACCGACACCCTGGAAGACGAGCGCGTCGAGTTCACGGCCGACGGCGACATCACGCTGTACGTCTGCGGCCTGACGGTGTCGGACGACCCGCACCTCGGGCACGCCCGCCTGTGGTTCCACGCGGACGTGCTCCACCGGTGGCTCGAACACCTCGGCTACGACGTACGCCACGTCGAGAACGTCACCGACGTCAACGAGAAGATCACGGCCCGCGTCGGCGAGCGCGACGACTGGACCGAGGAACGCGACGTGGCCGAGGCGTTCACCGCCACGACGTTCGACGCGATGCGCGGACTCAACCTCAGGCGGGCGGAGGTGTACCCCCGCGTCACCGAGCACGTGCCGGAGATCGTCGACCTCGTCGAGACCCTGATCGAGGAGGGGTACGCCTACGAGTCGAACGGCTCCGTCTACTTCGACGTGACCCGCTTCGACGAGTACGGGAAGCTCTCGAATCAGGAGTTAGACGCGCTCGAAGCGCAGGGCGAGCCGGACGAGCGCTCGGAGAAGCGGAATCCGGCCGACTTCGCGCTGTGGAAGGCCGACGGCGTGAGCGAGACCGCGGCGCGCGAACACGCGAAACACGACCACGGCGCGGAGACCCCCGAGGGCGAGACGTGGGCGTCGCCGTGGAGCGAGGGGCGACCCGGGTGGCACGTGGAGTGCTCGGCGATGTCGACGACGCACCTCGGGGACACTCTCGACATCCACATGGGCGGGCGCGACCTCGTCTTCCCGCACCACGAGAACGAGATCGCGCAGTCCGAGGCGGCGACCGGCGAGGCGTTCGCGCGCCACTGGCTCCACGTCGGCCTGCTGGAGATGGACGGCGAGAAGATGTCCTCGTCGATCGGCAACTTCTGGACCGTGCCGGACGCCCTCGACGAACTCGGCGTCAACGTCGTCCGCACGTTCTACGCCGGCGCCGCCTACCGCTCCGAGCAGGCGCTCACCGAGGAGACGATCGCGGAGGCCGAGGAGCGCTGGGAGCGGCTCTCCCGCACGTACGACCGCGCCGTCGAGGCGCTCGACTCGACCGAGGCCCGAGCGAAAGCCGAAGACGACGACCTCCGCGAGGCGGTTGCGACCGCGCGCGACGACTTCGCGACCGCGATGAACGACGACCTCAACCTCCGGGAGGCGACCGCGGCGCTCCTCGATCTCACCGACGCGGTGAACCGGCACGTGGACGCGGTCGACGAGGGGGACGATGACGGGAACGGGACCCGTGACGCAGACGCCGCCTACGACTACCGGGGCCTCCGCGAGGCGGTCGAGACGTTCGAAGAGCTCGGCGGCGACGTGTTGGGCCTCCAGTTCGAGTCGCCGAGCGACGGCGACGTCGACCTCGCCGGCGAGCTGGTCGAACTCGTGTTGGACGTCCGCGAGGCCGAGCGCGAGGCGGGCAACTACGAGCGCGCGGACGAGCTCCGCGACGCGCTCGGCGAAGTCGGCGTCGAGATCGAGGACGGCCCGGACGGCGCGACGTACCGGTTCGAGTAATACGGAACCGCGCGTTTCACCGGAGGGATCGTCAGTGTGGCGATAGCGGTGGGTGGCTCGGTCGCTCGTATATAAACAGCTGCCGACGGAACCGCGGATAACGTCTCCAAAGCCCCAGTCGTGAGGGCTCGCGCGGCTCGCTGTGTTCCTCGGTCGGTCGCTACCGCCCCTTCGCTGCGGTGTCGCCGGTGGCTTCGCCGCCGGCTTCCCGCGGCGCGTAGCGCCCCGCTACTTGCGTCTCCGTGCTTCGCACTCAGGGCTGCCCCTTTGAGTCCCGCACCGCACAGCACCGCACCTCGCGCCTCCCCAGCCTCGTCGCTGGCGCCCTCCGCTTCGCTCCGGGAGCCAGCGACTCCAACGAGGGACCTTCGGTCCCTCTGGCAGTCGGCGCGTGGCGCCGGCGACTTCGCACGCGCTCCTCACGGCCGCCGCAGGCGGCCGCTCGGAGGCGCGCGCCACCGTACCGCCGCGTTCATCGATAAATAGTCGTCACCGTTAGGTCTGGTCGTTTAAATAACGGAGCAACGGGTCGCAGTCTTCCGAAGTTCAGGTCTCAGTCGAGCACGTGCTCGGTGTCGTACGATCCGAGCACCTTCACCCATCCCTTGTCCGCGATGGTCTCGACGTCGTCGACCGCCTTCGCCATGTGGTCCTCGTAGAGCCCGGCGTCCACGTCGAAGTGGAACAGGTAGTCGCCGAGGCGCTCGCCGCTCGGGCGCGACTCGATCCGCGAGAGGTTGAGGTTGCGGTCGGCGAACGCCTCCAGCAGCTCCAGCAGGAGGCCGGGGTAGTTCGCGTTCGGGTAGACGATCAGCGTGGTCTTCCCGCCGGCGTCGGCCCTCGCGGACTCGGGCGCGACGACGAGGAACCGCGTCGCGTTCGACGTCCGGTCCTGGATGTCTTCCGCGAGGATAGAGAGGTCGGCGCCGGCGTTGTCCGGGTGCCCGATCCCGGCGACGCGGGCGTCCTCCCGGGCGCGCTCGACGCCGCGGGCCGTGGAAGCGACCGCTTCGAGGCCGGCGTCCGGGTAGTTCGACTCCAGCCAGTTGCGACACTGCGCGAGCGCCTGCGAGTGGCTCGCGACGACCTCGAACGAGTCGTCCTGCGAGAGGAGGGCGTGGCGGATTGGCGTGACGACCTCGCGGGTGACGGACACGTCATAGTCGGCGAGCGCGTCGAGGCTCTCCGTGACCGACCCCTCGATGCTGTTCTCGATGGGGACGACGCCGCGCTCGAACTCGCCGTCCGCGACGGCGTCGACGATTGCGGTGACCGATTCGCGGAACGACACCTCGGCGGCGACGGCGCGCGCGGCGCGGTGCGAGTACGTGCCGGCGGGACCCAACGTGACGGCGTTCATTGCCCCACCGTTTCAGGGGAGCCGAAAAAAGCCTGCGGGGCGCGGCGATGTTTCCGGTGCGTCCGATCGGGGTCGGGCTACGGAGCCGGTCACTCCTCGGCCGATTCGGTCGGCGCGCCGCCGAGGTTCCCCTCGTCGTCGAACAGCTTGGCGCGGAGGAAGCGCGCCCGGTACCGGTTCGCCCCCTCCTTCGTGTCCGCCTCGCGGATCTCGTCGGTCCGGCCGTCCGCGACCGCGTCGATGATGTCCTCGACCTGCTCCTTCTCGCTCGGGGTCAGGTCGAACTCGTACGTCCGCGGCTGCTCGCTCTCCAGTCGCGTCCACTTCCGCGCGGCCGACACCACGACTGAACACGGCTCGCGGCAGGGGAACGCGCCGTCGCCGCCGTCGACGTCGAGGTCCGTCTCGTCGTCGTACTGCCACTCGCGGCGCTTGAGACACTGCGAGTCGTCGCAACAGGCCTCCGCCACCCAGTTGACGTGCTCGTACCCCTCGCCGCGGTCCCACGTCTTCACGACGCCGTAGATGCCCGACTGGCGCTCCATCGTCTCGCGCCAGTGAGTCACGTCGAGCTCCCCCTCGCGCTCGCGGTGCCAGTTGGCGACGGTCGCGGGGTAGATCGTCTCGACCGCCTCGTAGAGGTCGCGCGGGCCGAGGTCGGGGAACGCCCAGCCGCCAGCGAGCGACGGGGCCGTCTTGAGCGGGCGGTACCGCCCCTGTTCGTCGAACGTCACCAGATCGCGGGCGTTGAGCGGGTCGTCGTACGCGTCCAGATCGTCGACCGGAACGCCGGCGTCGTCGGCGTGGCGCACGTCGTAGCGGCGCTCCCCGCGGTCGGTGACCGTCGCCGTGATCTTCAGTTCGCCCCACGCGCGTTCGATGCCCTCGGCGAGCGCGGCGTACCGGGTCGCGACGGTATCGCCGTCCGCGTCCTCGATCCAGCGGAGGAACGCGCGACGCGGCCCGAACTCGCCGACGACGCGCTCGAAGGTGTACCAGTCGGTGACGGCCGCGGCGCGCTCGGAGAGCGCCTCGTGGAGCTCGCGCTCGCTCAGCCCGACCGGGCGGTCGCCGTCGGCGAGGACGTACTCGCCGGGGGCGTCCTCGACGGGAGCGTCCTCGTCGTCTTCGTCGGCGCCGCGCGCCACGCTGAACCCCTCGAACCGGACGGGCTCCCCCGGCTCGCGGTCGGCGAGCGCGTCGAGGACCGCGTCGAACGCCTCGCTCGGGAGGTCGATCTCTGGCGCGTCGGGCTCGCTACCGGCGTCTTCGGATCCGTCGTCGGCCGCGTCAGCCTCCGCGGAGGTCGGGTCGCTCACGCTCAGTCCCCCGTGGCGACGCGGGTAGTCTCTCGCACGTCGTCGAGCGCCGTCCCAAGGTCGGCGCCGGCGTCGTCGGCGCGCTCTAAGACCACGTCGGCCATGAGTGGCTCCGTTCCCACCGCGCCCGCGTACCAGATCCGCGTGCCGTCGACCGTCTCGGGCACGTCGTATCCCTCGGTGTGGTCCTCACAGAGGCCCACGTCCTCCGGGATGTCCTCCTGCGTGTGGTAGCCGTCGGCGATGAAGAGGGGAACTAAGACGACGTCGTCGCTCTCGAAGTGCTCGGGGAGGTCGTCGACCTCCGGGTCCTCGTCCATGTACAGCGGCTTCACCTCGTCGAATCGGTCGCGCTCGGCGATCCGGTCGGCGTGGTACTCGATCGCCTTCGCCGAGTTCTCGTTGCGCTCGGTGCCGTGGCCGACGACCGCGAGGCCGAACCCGTCGCCCACGTCGGCGTCGTTCGTCACGGACTCCGCGCGGCGGACGATCACGTCGGTCATCGCGCGGTGGGTCCCCACCGGCCCGCAGTAGTGGACCTCCTTGTCGATGTCCTCGGCGACGAGCGTCGCCTGGTCCGCCGAGAGGCCGTCGGAGTCCCACTCCGAGACGTCCCAGCCGGCGAGGCGGAGCTCGCGGGGGATCACCTGCTCGGTGAAGTAGCCCTCCGAAATGAACAGCGGGACGACGTACACCTCGTCGCCCTCGACGGTGCGGAGCACCTCTCGGAAGTGCGGCTCCTCCTTCCAGAAGCCGGTGCGGACCTCGTCGAAGGCACCGGTGGCGCGGATCGTGTCGGCGTGGTCGTACGTCGGCGCGCTCGACTCGGGGTTGAGGTGCGAGCCGTGCGCGACGATGACGAGCGACTGCATACCCGTACTGGGGCCGCGCCGCTCTTAGGGACTTCGGAGGCTGCGGGAGTGCGAAAACGGTGCGACGCCGGGGTTCGGGGTCGACCCGCAAAGCGGCGTCGACCGCGCGACAGGCCGGAGCCGTCGTTGACCGCGCGTCAGGTCGAGTCGGTCGTCGGCACCGCGTCGAGCGCGGCCTCGACGATCCGGACCGCGTCCGGACCGTCGCGCCACCCGACGACGCAGACGAGCGTATTCTCCGCGACGCCGGCGGCCGGGACCTCGATGTCCCGAACGGCCAACCGGCGGAGCGACGCCCCGAGCGCCGCGGCGTCGACATCGCCGGTCGCGACGATCGCCGTGCGGTCGCCCTCCGGAGCGACGGCCGCGTCGCCGACGCGGAGGAGCGGCTCGCCGGCGTCGCCCTCGGCCGCGCCGTCGGCCGCCGAGAGCCCGACCCCGCTGCGCATCGAGACGGTCGTCCCTCGCGATTCCGTCGCGTACGCGGGCAGGTCCTCGCGGAAGCGCCGGAGAGCGGCCGCGACCGCGTCCGGCTCGCCGTCGAGGGCGGCGGCCTCGGCGAGCCACGCGGCCGCGGCGCTGTAGTTCAGGAGGCCGGCGCGGAGCGCGTCGAAGACGAACGGCCGCGAGCGGACGGCCTCGCGGGTGTCGGCTGCCAGCGACATGGACCGACTTGCGCGCGCGTCGATCAAGCCGGTTTCGATCGCCGCGTCGTCAGGGCCGGTCCGGCGTCGTCCGCGGGGGCCGGCGGTCCCGCGCGGTCAGTCGTCGTCCTCGGCGAGGCTCGCCGACGCGGGCGGCACCGGGTCGGACTCCGGCCGGGGATCGTCCGCGGCGACCGGCTCGTCGGACCGCGACAGCCAGCGCAGGAACCCGCCCATGGCGACGAGACAGACGAGCGCGAACGGGGCGCCCGTGACGATCACCGACGACCGGAGCGCGGTCGCGCCGCCGACGACCACGAGCACGGAGGCGATCGCACCCTGGAGGATCCCCCAGAAGACCCGGTTCGCGCCCGACGGCTTCCGGCTGCCGCCGGTCGTGAGCATGCCGACCGCGAGCGTCGAGGAGTCGGCGGAGGTGAGGAAGAACGTCGTCACCAGCACTAAGAACAGCAGCTGCCACAGCTCGCCGCCGGGGAACGCCCCGAAGATGACGTAGCCGGAGACGCCGTCGCCGAACTCGCCGACCGCGCCGAGCACGTCGGCCGCGCCGGACTGCTGGATCCGGATCGACGTCCCCCCGACGACGGTGAACCACAGCGCCGAGACCGCGGTCATCGTCCCGAAGGCGGTGCTGACCACCGACCGGATCGTCCGGCCGCGGGAGATCCGCGCGAGGAACAGCCCGACGAACGGCGCCCACGCGATCCACCACGACCAGTAGAAGACGGTCCACGCCGCCGTCCAGCTCGCGCCGCCCTCCACGCCGCTCCCCGTGAACAGGCTCATCTCGAAGAAGGAGGTCGCGTACGTGCCGAGCGCCGCCACGCCGATGTTCAACACGTCGACCGTCGGCCCGGCGAGGAGCGCCACGCCGAGGAGCAGGGCCATGACCGCGATGTTGAACACGGACAGCCGTCGGATGCCGCGGCTCACGCCCGCGACGAGCGAGAGCGTGAAGAGGACGGTGATGCCGACGATGACGGCGACCGTCTCGGCGTCGCCGAACGCGACTCCGGTCCGGAACGTGACGCCGGTGAGCAGCTGGGTGGCGATGAAGCCGAGCCCGGTCGCGATCCCGCCGATGGTGGCGACGACAGCGAGGGTGTCGACCGTCCGGGCGACGAGGCCGTCGAGCCGGTCGGGGCCGAGGACGGGATACAGCGCGGTGGAGACGCGGAACGGAGCGTCGTGTCGGTAGGCGAAGTACGCGACCGGAATGCCGATCGCGAGGTACCCGCCCCAGGCGCTGACGCCGTAGTGGAAGACCGTGTACGCGACCGCGGGCACCGCCGCCGCGCTCGACTCCGCGGCCACCTCGCCCGCGAATAGCGGCGGGACGGTCTGGTAGTGTAACAGCGCCTCCACGGGACCGAAGAAGACGATGCCGGCCGACAGCCCGGCCGAGAAGAACATCGCCACGTACGACGCCGTCCCGTACTCGGGGTCGCCCTCGCCGAGGCGAACGCGTCCGTAGCGACTGACGAGGAGGTAGCCGGCGGCCCCGACCAGCGCGAGCACCGTGCCGAGGTAGAGCCACGCGAGCCCCTGGCCGAACGTGACGAACGCCGCGTCGATCGCGGCGGCGGCGCCTTCCGTGTCGGCCGCCGTGTACGCGAGGAACGCGAACGTTGCCAGCGCGCCGGCGGCGAAGGGCACGGGATCGACCTCGGATCTGAACGAGCGTATCGACTCGACGACGGAGCGTCCATTCATAAACGAGTGGGTATCGATCAGCAGGGCCTCAACCGGCTTAAACCTGTTTCTGAGTGCGTGTACGTCCGTTTTCGTCCGCGCACCGTGGTCGGAAATCGACGGCGGACCGTCACCGTCGTCGGCCGCGCCGATCCGGCGGCGCGCGGGCGGCAGAGATTCGTGTTGCCAGCCCGTATCCGCGGCCGTGAACCACGTCCCGAACGAGGCGCTGGCCGCGATCGACGCGTTCGGCGAGGGGCACCTCCGCGGCGACCCGCCGCCGGTCCGCGAGCGGCTGCGCTCGGACCTCCGGGTCCGGATCGAGGTCAACGACGACGGGCGAACGGCGCGGTGTCGGTTCGAGACGGAGTACACCCGGACGCCGCCGACGCTCCGCGACCGGGATTCGTTCCTCGTCACGTATGTGGACGGCGTCGACGAGCGCCTCCGCGAGTGGGGGATCGAGCCCCCGCCGGCGTACGAGTACCGCGAGACCGTCGACGACACGCACCGGTACGAGGGGACGCTGACGCTGCCGTGACGCCGCGGTCCCGAAGCGCGGAACCGCGAGTCGGAATGTATGCCGGCGTCGGCCGGACGGAACGGTGTGCTGCTCACGACCGCCTTCGTCCTCCACGTGATCTCCGGCGCGCTGTGGACCGGTGCGACGCTGTACGTCGTCTACGCGACCCTGCCGCGGGCGACCGACGGGACGCTCGGCCGCGAGGCGTTCGTCGACGCCGCGTTGCTCGCCGGCGGGGTTCCGGGGTGACGCGGCGGCGAGAGCGAGATATATAAACGGCGTCGGATAGCCGAATTCGTCCCACCAGAGATCAATGCTAACTCTCCGCACGATCCGGGAAAGAACGGTCCGGTGTCGTGCGGTTTTCGACGGCGGCTCCCGACGGCGTCCGTCCGTGTCCGTCCGGCCGTCAACGAGACATTTATATAGAATCACAATCAATCAAACGCTGTATGAGTCAGCGAATGCAGCAGGGTCAGCCGATGATCATCATGGGCGATGACGCCCAGCGCGTCCAGGACAAGGACGCACAGGAGTACAACATCTCCGCGGCGCGCGGCGTCGCCGAGTCCGTCCGGTCGACGCTCGGACCGAAGGGGATGGACAAGATGCTCGTCAACTCGATGGGCGACGTCACCATCACCAACGACGGCGTCACCATCCTCCAGGAGATGGACATCGACAACCCGACCGCCGAGATGGTCGTCGAGGTCGCCGAGACCCAGGAGGACGAGGCCGGCGACGGGACGACCAGCGCGGTCGCCATCGCGGGCGAGCTGCTGAAGAACGCCGAGGACCTGCTTGAACAGGACATCCACCCGACAGCGGTGATCAAGGGGTTCAACCTCGCGAGCGAGTACGCCCGCGAGCAGGTCGACGAGGTCGCGACCGCGGTTGACCCCGACGACACGGAGACGCTCCAGAACGTCGCCGAGACGTCCATGACCGGCAAGGGCGCCGAGCTCGACAAGGACGTGCTCGCCGACCTTGTCGTCCGCGCCGTACAGGGCGTCACGGTCGAGGCCGACGACGGCTCCCACGTGGTCGACCTGGCGAACCTGAACATCGAGACGCGCACCGGTCGCGCGGCGGGCGAGTCCCGCCTGCTCACCGGTGCGGCGATCGACAAGGACCCGGTCCACGACGACATGCCGACCGACTTCGAGTCGGCGAACGTCCTGCTCCTCAACGACCCGATCGAGGTCGAGGAGGCCGACGTGGACACCTCCGTCAACGTCGACTCGCCGGACCAGCTCCAGAAGTTCCTCGATCAGGAGGAGGAGCAGCTCCGCGAGAAGGTCGACCAGATCGTCGACTCCGGCGCCGACGTCGTCTTCTGTCAGAAGGGCATCGACGACCTCGCGCAGCACTACCTCGCCAAGGAGGGCGTGCTGGCGGTCCGCCGCACGAAGAAGTCCGACCTGACGTTCCTGAAGAACGTCCTCGGCGCGCCGATCGTCACCGACCTCGACTCCCTCACCGCGGACGACCTCGCGGTCGGCTCGGTCGAGCGCGACGGCGACGAGGAGCTGTTCTACGTCGAGGGCGAGGACGCCCACGGCGTCACGCTCCTCCTGTACGGCACGACCGACCACGTTGTCGACGAGCTCGAGCGCGGCATCCAAGACGCGCTCGACGTGGTCTCGACGACCGTCTCCGACGGGCGCACGCTGCCCGGCGGCGGCGCGGTCGAGGTCGAGATCGCGCGCCGCCTGCGCGACTACGCCGACTCCGTCGAGGGGCGCGAGCAGCTCGCGGTCGAGGCGTTCGCCGACTCCCTCGAACTGATCCCGCGCGTGCTCGCCGAGAACGCGGGCCTCGACGCGATCGACCTGCTGGTCGACCTCCGCGCGGCCCACGAGGCGGGCGACCAGCACGCCGGGCTCGACGTGTTCGCCGGCGAGGTCGTCGACACGGCCGAGGCGGGCGTCGTCGAGACGGCCCACGCGAAGGAGCAGGCGATCGCCTCCGCGGCCGAGGCGGCGAACCTGGTCCTGAAAATCGACGACATCATTTCGGCGGGCGACCTCTCGACGGCGGGCGGCGACGACGAGGGCGGCGCCCCCGGCGGCGGCATGGGCGGCATGGGCGGCATGGGCGGCGCGATGTGAAGTCGGTCGAGAACTGACTTCCACCGTTCCCACCGTTTCGTCCGACGAACGCTCCGTTTTCCCCCGTTTCAACCGAGACCAGCCGAACGGCCGCCGAAGTCGGCTGGCGAGGGGCCGATCCCCGCCCGCTCGCCTTTTGCCCGCCCGTGCGCGCCGCGCACATCGGCGGCCGCACCTCTTTACGGATCCGCGCCCTACGGGGGGGCGATGGCAGATCTCACGCTCTACGAGCTCGAAGGCTGTCCGTACTGCGCGAAGGTGAAGACGAAGCTGTCCGACCTCGGCTTGGAGTACGACTCGATCATGGTCCCGCGCTCGCACAGCGACCGCACCGAGGTCGAGGAGGTCTCCGGACAGACCGGCGTGCCCGTCCTCGTCGACGAGGAGCACGGGATCGAGGGGATGCCCGAGAGCGACGACATCGTCGAGTACCTCGAAGAGACGTACGGCGGCGCGAGCTAACGCTCGGACGCGGGGACGCGAGCCACCGTCGAACGAGAGCCTATTTATTCGCCCGCGGCGAGGTGACCCGCGTGCGACTCGTACACCGTCCCGACGCGTCGGGCGACCGGACCGAGACCGTCCTGGCGAGCGACGTCGACGTCGCCCGCTCGACGCTCGAACAGGCCCGCGGGCTGATGTTCCGGCGGTCGGTCCCCGACGACTACGCCCTCGTCTTCCCCTTCGACGAGCCCGAGACGCAGTGGCTCCACATGCTGTTCGTGCCATTCGCGATCGACGCGGTGTGGCTCGTCGACGGCGAGGTGACGGCGGAGAAGCGGCTCGCGCCGTTCGTGGGACTGGGCCGCGGCCGCGCCGACACCGTCGTCGAGCTGCCGGCCGGCGCGGCGGAGTCGGTGACGGTGGGCGACGAGCTCCGGCTCGCGGAGTGAGGCGCGCGCCGTCTCGCGGAGTGGTGACCGCCGGAGTGACCTCGGCGTCGACGGGGCGACCGCGTCACCCCCGTCCGGCTCAGTCGTCCGGGCTGAACAGTTCGGTGTCGTCGATCGGCGGCGCATCGGCGACGCGCAGGGACAGCTCGATCCGGCTTCCGCCGGCCTTGCTCTCGGCGATGTCGAGGCTCCCGCCGCCGGCGGTGGCGATCCAGTTCACGTACCAGAGCCCGAGCCCGCTCGCGTGTTCGAGCGGCGTCTCTTCGCCGGTGAGGACGGCGCGCTCGGCCGGGGGGATCCCCGGCCCGTCGTCCGCGACGACGAGGGAGGCCCACGACTCGCTCGGGAGCTCCGCGGCCGAGACCCGGACCCGCGGCTCGTCGGCGTCGTTGTGGCGGATCGCGTTGTCGACGAGCTCGGTGATCGCCTCCGGGAGGAACGCGACCGCCGAGACGACGATGTCGTCCGGGATGTCGACATCGACGGTGGCCCCGTCGAGGACCGCCGGGTCGACCGATTCGAGGGCGGCGTCGACCGCGGGCGCGAGCGCGATCGGTCGCGCCGACGGGCGCTGGGAGAGCAGCCGCTCGACCTTGCGAGAGGTCTCGCCGAGGCGCAACAGCCGCTCGGCGGTGGCGACGACCCGTTCGAGCTGCTCGGTGAGCTCGGGGTCGTCGACGGCCTCGATGGCCTGTCCGGTGAACCCTGTGACCACGTTGAGGTCGTTCCGGAAGTTGTGCCGCAGCACGCGCGTCAACACGGCGAGCCGCTCCTCCCTGAGGGACGCCTCGGTGACGTCCTCGCCGACGCCGACGGCCCCCACGACGCGGTCGCCGTCGGTCACCGGACCGACGGAGAGCCGATAGGGGACGCGTTCGCCGGAGCGGGTGAGGAGGCGCGCCTCGCGGGAGACCGCCTCGCCGTCGCGATACACCCGAGTGAGGGCCTCGCTGATCGCGTCGCGTGTCGCCTCGTCGAACAGCGACGTGAGCGCCCGTCCGGAGAGCGCGTCGGGTGCGTACCCCGTGTCGGCCGCGAGCTCGTCGTTCCACCGCGAGAGCGTTCCCTCCTCGGTACAGCGGAACAGCGCGAGCGGGACGGTGTCGGCGAGCGCGTCGACCAGTCGGCGCTCGGTGTCCCGCTCGGACTCGGCGGCGACGCGGGCGGTGGCGTCGGAGAGTCCGACGACCAGCCACTCGGACCCGGCGATCGTCGCCGTGTGGAGCGCCGCGTCGACCCGGAGCCTCGGATCGCCGAGACGGAGGTCCCACTCGAACCGCTCGGCCGCGTCGGTCGCGCCGTCGGAGCCGGGCGTCTGGGAGGCCGCCGCGGCGGCGACGTCAGCGATCGGCTCGCCGGAGACGGTGACGTCGGTCTCGCCGAGGTCCGGGAGGCCCATCAGCGTCAGCGTGCCGCGGTCGTGGCCGACGAGGTCGGCCGCCGGCGCGTTCGCGGCGCGGACGGCCAGCGTGTCCGGATCGCAGGCGAGCGTCGGGGTCGGAACCGCCTCGACGAAGGCTCGGAGGATCCCCGACGGAGCGGCGTCGCCGCTCGACGGCGATCGGTCCTCGGCCGACGAGTCCGGGTCGCGGTCACCCATCTGTCGGTAATCGAGACACTCCGCGCATATGTGTTTGTGGATTTATGAATTGCGGCGGAATCGAACCGAGCGCGGCGCGCCGGCGGTCAGTCCGCTCTGGCCTGCCAGTCGCGAACGGTGTCGGGCCCAACACCGTCGACGTCGGCCGCCAGACTGTCGGGATCGGCGGACTTGAGCTCGTCGACGCCGTCGACGCCGGCGTCTTTCAGCTTCGCGGCGGTCTTCTCGCCGATCCCCTCGACGGCTTGGAGCTCCGACCCCTCCTGCCGGGCCGTGAACTCGCGGTAGTTACAGATCGGACAGCCCAACTCCCACGGCTCGTCGCCGGAGTGGACGCGGAGGTGCGGGAGGTCGTGTTCCTCGCAGGTCTCGTCGGTGACCTCGATCTCGCCGCGCCGGGGGAGCGGCAGCGAGTAGTCGCAGTCGGGGTAGCGCGTACAGCCCACAAGCCGCGAGCCGGAGCGGAGCCGCTTGACCGCGAGCTCGCCCCCGTGTTCCGCCCCGCAGTCGGGACACGTCCCGATCACCTCGTCCTCCTGCTCGTCGGCCTCGTCCGCCTTACACTGCGGGCAGCCGTGGACGAACGTCTTCCGGCCGGCGAGCATCTTCACGTGACGGAGGTCGTGTTCGTCGCAGGTCTCGT
Organism: Halorubrum sp. SD690R; assembly: GCF_005435035.1. Classification (NCBI taxonomy): domain Archaea; kingdom Methanobacteriati; phylum Methanobacteriota; class Halobacteria; order Halobacteriales; family Haloferacaceae; genus Halorubrum; species Halorubrum sp. SD690R. The sequence goes on from NZ_SGTV01000001.1 coordinate 76,147, forward strand.
CCAAGAGGAGCGGCTTTCCGGTCGACGGGAGCGGGAGGGTGTACTCGCAGTCGGGATAGCCGTCGCAGCCGACGAAGTACGACCCCTGCCGCGACTTGCGGACAAGGAGATCGGACCCGCACTCCGGACACGGGCCGAGGGTCTTGTCCGCCTTCAGCGAGGTCTGGAGGTGGTCGCCGACCGCCTCGCGGGAGTCGGTGAGGTCGTCGAACACGCGCGAGAGCAGCTCGCGGGACTCCGCGGTCACCTCGTCGTACTCCTTCTCGCCGGCCGCGATGGCCGCCATGTCCTGTTCGAGCTGGGCGGTCATCTCCTCGCTCACGATCCGGTCGGCGAACTCCTCCGCGGCCTCGACGACCGCCTCGGCGAGCCGCGTCGGGCGGGGCGGGTCGCTCTCGACGTAGTTGCGGTCGTACAGCTTCTCGATCGTGCGGTGCCGGGTCGCCTTCGTGCCGAGCTGCCGCTTCTCCATCTCCTCGATGAGCCGGGACTGCCCGTAGCGGCGCGGGGGTTGGGTCTCCTTCCCCTCGGTGGAACGGTCCGACAGCGACAGCGTCTCGCCGACCTCGACGTCCGGGACGATCCGCTCGTCGCTGGAGCGGTACGGATACACCTCGTGATAGCCCGCCTCCAGCAGCCGCTTCCCGTTGGCCTTCAGCCGCAGCCCGCCGTCGGCGGCGAGGTCGGCCGGCTCCGCCGCGTCGTCGGTGTCGCGGAGCGCGGCGAGCCCGTCGGCGCCCGCGGCGATCGACGTCGCCTCGCCGTTCGCGAGCGCGACCACGCGCAACCGCTCCCACGTCGCGGGGTCGGCGCAGGTCGCCAGGAACCGGCGGACGATCAGCTCGTACACCTCCCACTCGTCGTCCGAGAGGTCGGCGGCGGCGGGCAGCTCACCCGTGGGGTGGATCGGCGGGTGGTCCGTCGTCTCCTCGTCGCCCTCGGTCGGTTCGATCTCGCGGTCCTCGTCGAGCAGACTCGCGGCGTCCTCGCCGAATGTCGGCGAGTCGCCGAGGTCCGCGATCAGCTCCTCGGGCTCCAAGTCCTCCGGGTACACCGTGTTGTCGGTCCGCGGGTAGGTGACGTAGCCGGCCGTGTAGAGGTCCTCCGCGAGCGACATGGCGCGCTGCGCGGAGTAGCCGAGCGACCCCGCGGCGCGGATGAACGCGGTGGTGTTGAACGGCGTCGGCGGGTCGTCGGTCTGTGTCCGCCGGGTGACGTCGTCGACGGTCGCCCCGTCGGCCGCGTCGAGCGCCTCGGTGAGCGTCTCCGCGACCGCCTCGTCCCAGACGCGCTCGCGCTCGTTGCCCTCGTCGTTCAGGTAGAAGTAGCGCGCCTCGAACGGGTCGCCGCTCGACTTCGCCAGCTCGCCCGTCAGCTCCCAGTACGACTCGGGGTCGAACGCCTGGATCTCCCGCTCGCGGTCGACGATCAGCTTGAGGGTCGGCCCCTGGACCCGACCGACGGAGATGAAGTCGTCTCCAAGCTGGCGCGCGGACAGCGAGAGGAACCGGGTGAGCGCCGCGCCCCACGTGAGGTCGATTGTCTGTCGCGCCTCGCCCGCGGCCGCCAGCTCAAAGTCGAGGTCGTCGGGGTTCGCGAACGCCTCCTGCACCTCGTTCTCCGTGATCGAGGAGAAGCGGACGCGGTCGACGGGCACGTCCTCGTTCACCTCGCGGACGAGCTCGTACGCCTCCTTGCCGATCAGTTCGCCCTCGCGGTCGTAGTCGGTCGCGATGACGACCCGCGAGGCGTTGCGGGCGAGCCGGCGGAGCGCGGCGACGATCCCCTCCTGCGTCGGCGTCTTTGTGACGGGCGCGTCGATGAGTTCGACCGGCTCCACGTCGCGCCAGTCGTTGTACTCGGCGGGGAAGTCGACGCCGACGACGTGGCCGGAGAGCCCGATACACCGCTTGCCGCCCCACTCGTAGACGTTGACGTCGTTCATCCGCTCCGCGGTCGCGGACTCGCCGCTCAGGATGTCGGCGATACGCCGCGCCGCGTTGTCTTTCTCCGTGATGATTAGTTCGGGGCCGCGACTCATTGCGGCGAGATACGCCGCTCCCGGGTCTAAAGCTTTCGCGACGCGAAATCAGCGGCAGGCGAGGGGTCAAACGACCGGTGAGAAGGGACCGGGACGCGACCGGTCACCGGGCCGCGTCGTCGGACTCGGCGAGGAACTCCGCGTCTGTCGCCTCCCCGTACGGTTCCGGCGGTTCGTCGTCCGCGTCGAGTTCGCGCCGTGCGAGGTGGTTCTCGAGTTGGCGGCGCTTGTTCCTCCCTTTCCGCTCGCGACCCGATTTCGTGTCTGGCATCGTCACCCGTGTCAACAATACCCACACATATGAATCTTGTGTCGGTGTGCGGACGTGTCGAGGCGGGCCGAACCGGACGCTTTCGAAGCAGATTCGGCCGACAGCAGCGGTGTGATAATCAAACACCCACTATATGTGCCAGAGGCTCTCACGAGTTAGTTGCGGTGGCGCGTGCCGACGAGCGCCCGGGGGGCGCGATGTCGCACGCGCGAGGGACGCGGTGAGCGACGGGCGACCGAAGGGAGCCCGGGGTGAACCGCGAGGCTGTGGCGGTGTGAGGTGCGGTGCTGTGTGGTCGCGGCCGCCCTTGTGGAGGTAATTGTCGGCGAGCAATAGGTGTCTGCGTAGAGCCGAGCGGCTGGGGCTTTGGAGGTGATCGTCGCGGCCAGACCCGCCCGTCGCTGTCGCTTCTCGCTCGTTATTGCGACAGTGGAGCGCCAGGAGAGGGATTTGAACCTCAGTCGTTCCGCTCGCTCCGCTCGCTTCACTCCCTGGTTCAAATCCCTCCGTCAGGCTTTTCGACGAACGGGTCGCTTCGCTCGCCGTGTCGTTCGTCGAAAACGCCAGGAGAGGGATTTGAACCCCCGATCCCGGATGGGAACACGCTTTCCAGGCGTGCGCCTTACCACTCGGCCATCCTGGCTCACTCCGTGCTACTCCGGTGCGACTGTTAAGTCCTTCTTTTCGCTCGCAGTCGGGCCTCGGCGAGGTAGGAGAGACCGGCCGACGCGGCCGCGACCCCGAGCGCGACGAGCGCCAGTCCGCCGATCCCGACCGGCAGCGACCCGGGGCCGACGAGCCGGTACCCCTGCGCGAGCACGAGGAAGGCGAACCCGCCGACGGCGCCCCACAGCGCCGCGGACCGCAGGCGAGCGCGCGGCGTGGCCGGGGCGCCGGGCGCGCGGCCGCCGCCGCCGGAACCGGAGGGGTCGTCCCGGTCCGTCTCGGCCCCGCGCCCGCCCTCGCCGTCAGACATCTACTCGACGACGGCGACGGCCTCGATCTCGACGCCGGCCCCCTTGGGGAGCGCGCCCGCTTGGACCGCCGAGCGGGCGGGAGGCGACTCGTCAAAGTAGTCGGCGTACGTCTCGTTCATCTCGTCGAAGTCGTCGATGTCGGCGAGGAACACCGTCGTCTTGAGCACGTCCTCGGGCCCGGCCCCCGCCTCGTCGAGCACCGCGAGGAGGTTGTCCAGCGCCTGCTCCGTCTGGTCCGCGATCGACGCGTCGGCGAGGAGTTCGCCGTCGGGCGTCAGGGGGATCTGCCCGGCCGTGAACACGAGGTCGCCGTCCGTCGTCGCCTGGCTGTACGCGCCCACCGCCGCCGGGGCGTCGTCCGTGTGGATCGTCTCCTTCATGCGGGTGCGCCTTCGACCGGCGGCCTCAAGAGTACTCTGGAGCGGTCCGCCGACGGGCCCGTCGGAGCGCGGCCGGTGGACCCACCGTCAGACACAAGACTCCGGGATGGTAACATGACACGTATGACGGGTGATCAGCTCGTGCCCCTCGCCGCGATATTCGTCGGCGTGGCGGCGCTCAACCTCGCGGTGACGTGGCTGCTCGTCCGCCGGAACCGCGACCCCGCGGAGCTCTTCGGCTCGGTCGCGGCCCGTTCGTCGGAGCCCGACGGCGACGGGGAAGCGGCCGGTTCGGCGGTCGCGCGCGACCGCGGCGCGGCCGGGGGTCCGACGGACGAGTCAGCCGACGCCGGTGACCCGCCGCCGCTCGACGCCGACGGGGAGACGGTCGTCTGCCGGCACTGCGGCGCTGAGAACCGCGCCGGCTACCGGTACTGCCGGTGGTGCGTGCGGTCGGGATTCGTCGACGACGGCGCCGGCGTCACCGCGGGAACAGCGATGACCGACCGGTCGCTATAAGCTGTCGCGACGGGCGCCCCGACGGCGACGACGAGGAACGGGCTACGTAGACGGCGTCGATCCGGAGTGGACCGCTCAGGCCGCGTCGATCCGACAGCCAGCGGCGTAGTCGATCCCGTCAAGCGTGTCGATTCCGTCGTCGCCGCACACCGGGCAGTCCGGGTTACGCGCGTACGGGACCGTCTCGAACGAGAGGTCCATGGCATCGTAAAACAGCATGCGACCGACGAGCGGGTCGCCGACGTCTATGATCAGTTTCACCGCCTCCGTCGCCTGGAGGCATCCGACCGTCCCGGGGAGGACGCCGAGGACGCCGGTGCTGGCGCAGTCCGGTACCGTTCCCGGCTCCGGCGGCTCCGGGAACAGACAGCGGTAGCAGGGGCCGTCGGGCGAGAGCGTCGTCACCTGCCCCTCGAACTTGTAGATGGCGCCGTGCGAGACGGGGACGCCCTCGATTCGGGCGGCGTCGTTCACCACGTACCGGGTTGCGAAGTTGTCCGAGCAGTCGACGACGACATCGTAGTCCGAGATCAGTTCGCGGGCGTTGCCCGCGTCGAGTCGCAGGTGGTGGCGCTCGACATCCACGTCGGGGTTAAGATCGGCGACGAAGTCGGCGGCCGAGTCGACCTTCTGGCGTCCCACGTCGCCGTCGCCGTGGATGACCTGTCGCTGGAGGTTCGAGCGCTCGACGGCGTCGTCGTCGGCGATCCCGATCGCGCCGACGCCCGCCGCCGCGAGGTACTGGACGACGGGCGCGCCGAGCCCGCCCGCGCCGACGACGAGGACGCGGGCGTCGAGCAGTCGCTTCTGCCCCTCCGGACCGACGCCGTCCAAGATGACGTGTCTGGAGTAGCGGTCGAGTTGGGTCGCGTCGAGCGAGAGGCTCATGTCCGTGACCTGTGCGGGCGCAGATATAATCGTGTTCCCGGCGGCGACAAAGACGCGGCGCGGCCGACACTCGCTCCGTCGGCGACGGCTCTGGACCCGACGCCGACGCTTACTCCCCCGACGCGGTCACGGCGTCGGTCATCCAACAGTCGTCGACGCTGCCCAGCGAACTGTTCGTGGTCGCGCTCCCGCCGCCGACCCGGACGAGGCGGAACTCGTAGCGCCCGGTCACGGTGCCGTCCTCGCGCGTGACGACTTCGACCGCGGCGGTCCCGTCGGCGGTCTCCGGCACCGAGTACTCCGCGGTATCGTACGTGAGCATCGGGCCGTACCGGGCGGTCTCGAACAGCTCGACGTACTCGCCGACGGGTCCGACGACCTGCCTGTTCTCCGGCGACGCGAACGCCCGGAGGGTCCGGATGCCGTCGTTCGTCGCGTTGTCGTTGTACCGGAGCGCGTTCATCTGGATCTGGACGACCTGAAGCGCGGACCGCTCGCAGGTCGGGGACAACGCCGTGTTCCGCGCGGCCTCACCGGTCGGGTCGCCGTCGGCGGCCGACACGGTGTTCCCGCCGTCCGAGTCCGTGCCGCTCGCGTCGCCGCCGTCGTCCGTCGACCCTCCCACGTCGGACGGCGAGTCGATCGCCCCGTCGTCGCCGGCGATCACGCCCGGCCCGCCGATCCCGGCGGCGCCGGCGGCGAACCCGGCCCCGGCCGCCGCGACGAGGAGCGCGACGACCGCGATCGCGGCGACGACGGTCCGGCGGGACGGTCGATCGCTCGCGGCGTCGGCGGTCGAACCGTCGCCCGGCTCACCGCTCTGGGGTGGATCGGGGTTGGAGTCGCTCGGCCGGTCGTCAGCTCGCGACGCGCCGGGCGAGTCGGCGACGTTCCGATCGGTGCGATCGGCGTCGCTGCGGCCTACCGGTCCCGACGCGCCGGCGGCCGTCGCCCCGCCGGCGGGATCACTCGCGTCGCCATCGCCCGAAGCGTCGTCGCCGCTCGCGCTGTCGACGGTCCGGACATCGTCGGTCGCCTCGTCGTCGGTGGCTAGCGATCCGTCGCCGGAATCGGTCGTAGCGCCGGCCTCGGGAGCGACCGCGTCGTACGATGCGGACCGAACGGGGACACCGAGAATCCGGTCCGCGATCTCGTCCGCCGCCGCCGGCGGGACGGCGTACAGGAGCCGCCGTCGGAGGTCCGCCGGAGAGACGACCGTCGAGTCGTCGAGCGTCCCGTCGTCAAGCAGTGAGTCGCTCGCGACGACGACGGCGTCGGCCGGGCCGTCGGGGACGCGGCCGTCGGCGGCCGAGGCGACGAGCAGTTCGGTCCGCTGGTCCCCGTTTCGCACGGTCACTCGGGGCGGATCGGCGTCGGCCGCGTCGGCGGTCGCCGCGTACGCGTCGGCGACGAGCGTCGCGAGCGCGTCCGTGTCGAGCGACCTGAGCGCGGTCGCGAACGCGTCGGGCGGAATCGGGGTGGTCCCGGTCACGTGGCGATCGCCATGACTACAGTTGGTATGTGACGCGGTATCTTTGCTCTTGCGCCGCCGGCGTCCGGGGCGCGACGGCGGAGAGCGTCGGGAGCGTTAGACGACGAGCCCGTCGGGGGACGGGGGCGACGAGCGGCGCGTCCGCTCGGCGACGCGGTCGGTGAAAAACGAGAACCGAACGTCGACGGCGGCGTTACTTGCCCTGCCGGTCGTTCGAGGTGACGCTCGGGCGCGTCTTCTCGGTGCCCTTGCCGCGCTTGCGCTGGCCGCGGCCCTTGGTACCGGCGGAGGTGAGCCCGCGGTACGCGCGACCCTTGTGGTCGTCCGAGCAGATCCAGTTCAGGTCGTCGTCGTTCTCGATTGCGGGGTGGGCGGGGTCCACGAGGATGACCTCGTGCCACTTCTGCGAGCCGTCCTCACCGACCCAGTAGGAGTTGAGCACGCGGAGGTTGCGGTACTTCCGCGAGGCGCGCTCCTCGGCGATGCGCTGGATCGACTTGCGCCGCGAGACGCGGTTGACGCCCTGGCGCTTCGAGCGGCGGCCGGCCTTGAAGCGCTGCTTGCGCGAACCGCCCTTGCGGACGCTCACGCGGGCGACGATGACGCCCTGCTTGGCCTTGTAGCCCAGCTCGCGGGCCTTGTCCAGCCGGGTGGGGCGCTCGATGCGCTCGATGGCGCCCTGGTCGCGCCACTCCTGTTTGCGCTGCCACTGCAGCTCAGCTAGTTTCCCCTCCTTGGGGGACCGCCACGCCTCCTTGATGTGCGAGTAGAAGCTTCGTGCCATTGTTGTCCGCGGACGGTTGCGATTCAGCCGCGAGGGGCCACATGTCGTCTCGTCCCGGGGCGCGCGGCGGTCGGTCCGACCGCGGCCCCGGCGGCGAGTGCCCGCTGTGTCCGCACCAGCGAGTTGGCGGAAATATCCGCGGTTCACTCTTAACCGCTTCGCTCCGCGGGTCGCGTGGGTTGCGGTCGCACGGGTTCGGCGAGACGTTCGGTCCGAACTGACGGGCGAGATATTCGGTCGGGACGCACAGTCGACGGGCGCGGTCGGAACGCTCGAACCGGCCGCCGCTCGTCGATCGATTAAAGTTCAATTGTATCGATGAACCGCTAGTGGTACACATCGACGCCGCGCCGGCGGCACGCGGGCGCGACGGAGGGAGGTACCGGTGGGAGGTATGAGACTCCTCGTCGTCGCGGGAACGACCGCGACCGCCGCCGTCGACGGAATCAGCGCTGCGGGCGCCGACCCGGAGCTACGCGTTCACACGCCGAGCGCCGACCTCGAAATCGTCGAGGCGGGGCGCCCCGCGCCCGACTCGCCCGTGCCGATGAGTCCGACGGGCTGCGCGACGCCCGCGGTCGTCACCCGCGCGGTCCGCGAGCTGCTCGGCCCGGAGACCCTTCCCGTCGAGTTCGTCGACGCCGGGCTCGGCGCGCCGACCGCGGCGAGCGTCCGCGAGATCGGCGCGTCCCCGGGCGGCGACGTCCGCGACCCCGAGCCGGTCCCGGAGGCGGCGACCGTCTTCGAGCGCGCGCGCTCGCTGGCGCCCGACCTCGCCGTGTCCGGTGAGGGAGCCGGCCCCGAACGCGACGGCGACGGACCCGCCGAGCTGCTCGTCGCCGAGACGATTCCCGGCGGGACGACCACCGCGCTCGGAGTCCTGACCGCGCTCGGCGAGCGCGCCGCCGTCTCCTCGTCGCTACCGGCGAATCCGATCGAGCGCAAGCGGCGCGTCGTCGCCGAGGGGCTGGACGCGAGCGGCCTCGACCCGGGCGGCGCGGCGGACGACCCGATGGAGGCGGTCCGGCTGGCCGGCGACCCCGTCCTCGCCGCCGTTTCGGGGCTGATCGTCGGCGCGGCCGACGCCGGGATCGACGTGACCCTCGCGGGCGGCACACAGCTCGCGGCCGCGGCGGCGCTCGCCCGGCACGCGGGCGTGGAGCGACCACTCCCGTTGGCGACCACGTCGCTCGTCGCGGACGACCCCACCGCGGACCTCCCGGCGCTCGCCGGCGACCTGGACCTGACGCTCGCGGCGGCCGATCCCGGGTTCGGCGAGAGCGACCACCCGGCGGTGGCGGCGTACGCCCGCGGCGAGGCGAAGGAGGGCGTCGGCATGGGCGGGGCGCTCGCGCTCGCGGAGCGCGCCGGGGTCGGCGACGACGCCGTCCGCGAGCGGGTCGCCGCCGTGGCCGACCGCCTGCTCGCGGAGCGGACGGAGTCCGACGGGGGAGACGGGACTACCCCCGCGAACGGAGGCGACCGACGGTGAGGGGACTCGTCCTCGCCGGCACGGCGTCGGGCGTCGGCAAGACGGTGGCGACCCTCGCGACGATCCGCGCGTTCGAGAACGCCGGCCGGACCGTCCGGCCCGCGAAAGCGGGGCCGGACTTCATCGACCCGAGCCACCACGCCCGGGTCGCCGGGCGGCCGTCGCGCACCCTCGACCCGTGGCTTCAGGGGAACGACGGCCTCCGACGGAACTACGCCCGCGGCGACGGTGACGTCTGCGTCGTCGAGGGAATGATGGGGCTGTACGACGGCAGCGCCGCGAGCACGGCCGAGGTGGCCGCCGCGCTCGACCTCCCGGTCGTCCTCGTCGTCGACGCGAGCGCCGGGATGGAGAGCGTCGCGGCGACCGCGCTCGGCTTCGCGACGTACGCCGACCGGACCGACCACGACCTCGACGTGGCGGGCGTCGTCGCACAGCGCGCGCACGGCGGCCGTCACGAGTCGGGGATCCGCGAGGCGCTCCCAAACTCGCTCGCCTACTGCGGCCGGATCCCACCCCGCGAGGATCTGGAGATCCCCGACCGCCACCTCGGACTACGGATGGGCGAGGAGGCACCGCTCGACTCGGCGGCGCTCGACGCCGCCGCCGAGACGCTCCGGACCGACCGGCTGCTCGATGTCGCGGGCGAACCGACGCTCCCCGCGACGGGCCCGGAGGCGAGACCGGCTGGCGGCGACAGCCGAGCGAACCCCGGAGACGGCGACGACCGCCCGCGGGTCGCGGTCGCGGACGACGCCGCCTTCCGGTTTGTCTACCCGGCCACCCGCGAGCGGCTCGCCGAGCGCGCGACCGTAGTCCCCTTCGCGCCCGCGGCCGGCGACGATCTCCCGCCCTGCGACGGCGTCTACCTCCCCGGCGGCTACCCGGAGCTCCACGCCGCGGCGCTCGCCGACGGGCCCGCGCTTGCGTCGGTCGCGGACGCCGCGGCCGAGGGGACGCCCGTCCTCGGCGAGTGCGGCGGGCTGATGGCCCTCGCGGAGACGCTGACGACCGCCGACGGCGACAGCCACGAGATGGCGGGCGTCCTCCCCGCGAGCGTCGAGCGCCGGGAGCGGTATCAGGCGCTCGACCACGTCGAACTCCGCGCCCGCCGCGGCGCGCTCACGGCGGCCGCCGGGGATCGGCTCCGCGGCCACGAGTTCCACTACTCCGCGGCCGAGGTCGCCCCCGACGCCCGGTTCGCGTTCGACGTGGAGCGCGGGACCGGCATCGACGGCGACCGGGAGGGGCTGACCGAACACCGCACGCTCGGGACGTACTGTCACGTCCACCCCGAGAGCGGGGCGTTCGACGCGTTCCTCGACGAGGTGACGGGATGACGGGAGCCGCCGCGCCCGCCGGGGCCACCGAGCCGGCCGTCGCCGCGCAGGTCGCTGAACCCGCCGCCGCGCTGATTGCTCCGGCTGCCACGCTCCTCGCGCCGGTCGCGCTCGCCCTCGCGCTGGATCTCGCGGCCGCGGAGCCGCCGCACCGCGTCCACCCGGTCGCGCTGTTCGGGACCCTCGTCGGCCGGTTCGACCGGGAGTGGGGCCGCCCTCGGCTCGTCGGCGTCGCGGTCGCGGCCGGCCTCCCTCTCGCCGCGGCCGCACTCTGCGGCGGGGTCGTCTGGCTGGCCGCCGCGCACGGCCCGCGACCCGGCGGCGTCCCGGTCGCCGCCGTCGCCGCTGCGGCGGGCGTCTGCTTCTCGGTCGCGAGCCTCCGCATGCTGCTCGACGTGACCGGCGAGGTCGTCGCCGAGACCGAGACCGATCCCGACGCCGCCCGGGAGTCGGTCCGGGCGCTCGTCGGGCGCGACTCGGCCGACCTCTCTCCGGCCGCGCTCCGTAGCGCTGCGGTCGAGAGCGCCGCGGAGAACCTCGCGGACGGGTTCGTCGCACCGCTCGTCTGGTTCGCCGCCGGCGCGACCGGCGCCGTCGCGGTCGCGGCGGTCGGTGGGAGTCCCGGGGCCGGCACGACCGGCGTGACGGCCACGGTCGCCGGGAGCGCCGCGACCGTCGAGAGCGCGCTGGCGGCAGGGGTCGCGGCCGCGGCCTGGGTGAAGGCGGTGAACACGCTCGACTCGATGCTCGGCTACCGGTCGAAGCCGGTCGGCTGGGCCAGCGCCCGACTCGACGACGCCGCGATGTTCCTGCCGGCGCGGGTCGCGGCGTGCTGTCTCGCCGTCGCGGCCCGGTCGCCCGGGAGCCTGCGGCGCGCCCGGTCGCTGGCCCGCGAGCCGGCGTCGCCGAACTCGGGCTGGCCGATGGCGACGGCCGCCGCCGCGCTCGGCGTCCGCCTAGAGAAGCCGGGGGCGTACGTCCTCGACGGCGGTCCGGAGGCGCCGTCGCCCGCGGCCGCCCGCGACGCCGTGCGGCTCGTCGGCGTCGCCGGCGGGGTCACCGTCGCGGCCGCGGCGGCGTGGGTCCTCACGCTCGCGGGGGTGGTCGCGTGGTCCTGACCAGACCGGTCGCGGCGCTCCGCGGCGCGCTCGGGTTCCTCTCCCGGATCCCCGTCGGCCGCACCGACCGCGACTGGGAGGCGTTCCGGCGGACGCCAGCGGCGATGCCGGCGGTCGGGTACGCGATCGGGGCGCTCGTCTCGCTCCCGGTCGTCGCGGCCGCGCTGGTGCCGGTTCGGGTGCCGCCGCTCACGGTCGGCGTCGCGTTCGCCGCGTGGCTCTCCCTCGTCACCGGGATCACCCACCTCGACGGCGTCGCGGACCTCGGCGACGCGGCGGTCGTCCACGGCGACGCCGAGCGGCGGCGGGCGGTCCTGAAAGACTCCGCGCTCGGCGTGGGCGGGACGGTCGCGCTCGCGCTCGTCGTCGCCGGGCTCGTCGCCGCGGGGGCGGCGGTCACGGGCGTCGCGGCCCGCTCGCTCGGCGACGCGGCCGCCCTCGTCGTCCTCGCGGAGGTGGGCGCGAAGGCCGCGACGGCGGCGCTCGTCTGCGTCGGCGACGCCCCACACGAAGGGCTCGGGTCGGCGCTGACGGCGGCCTCCGGCCCGCGGGCGCTCGCCGGCGTCGCACTCGTGACGACGCCCGCGGCGCTGGGCGCGCGGGCGGGCCTCAGCACCGGGGGCGCCGGCGTCGTCGCGGCCGCGCTCACCGCCGCGGTCGTCGTCGCCGCGCTCGCGTTCGCGTGGGCGCGCTCGCGGCTTGGCGGGGTCAGCGGCGACGTGCTCGGCGCGACGAACGAGCTCGCCCGCGTCGTCGGGCTACACGCGGGGGTGATCGCGTGGACGCTCTCGTGATGTGCGGCGGCCGCGGCACGCGACTCGACCGCGAGGGCGAGAAGCCGCTCGCGCCGGTGGCCGGGCGGTCGATGGTCGACCGGACGCTCGACACCCTCGCCGCGAGCCGGGTCGAGACCGCGTACGCGGCCGTCTCGCCACACACGCCGCGGACCCGCGAGCGACTGGGCGAGCGGGCGAGCGGGGGCGGACGGGTCGCCGACGGCGCCGAACGAGGGGCGGGATCGGTCGAGGTGACCGTCGTCGACACGCCGGGCGACGGGTACGTCGCGGATCTTCAGGCGGCGCTGGCCGAGGGTCCGGAACCGCCGGTCCTCACGGTCGCGGTCGACCTCCCGCTGCTTGACGGGCCGGCGGTCGACACCGTCCTCGACGCGCACGCCGCGGCCGGGAGCGACTCCCTGTCGGTCCGCGTCCCCGCCGCGCGCAAGCGCGGGCTGGGCGCGAGCGCCGACGCCGCGACCCGGTACGACGACGGCGACGGCGACGAAGCGGCTGGCGAAGCCGTGGACCCGCCCGACGAGCGCGTCCCGGCCGGCGTCAACGTCGTCGGAGCGATCGACGGCGCGGGCGACGAGGCCGTCCGCGCGACCCGCGACGCCCGCCTCGCGCTCAACGTCAACCGCCCCGGAGACCGTCGGCTCGCCAAGCGGATCCTCGCCGGCGACCGGGATGCCCCTACCCTCCCGAGCGGCGGAGTCGACTGGCTCGGCAAACCGGAGCCCGCCGAGGGGGGTGACCGGCCGTGAACCGCGAGCGGGCGGCGGCGCTCGGACGCGAACCCCACGGGAGTACCGACGACCCGGACCTGCTGGATTTCAGCGCGAACACGAACCCCGAGGTCCCGGCGGGCGTCGAGCGCGTCTACCGCGCGGCCTTCGAGACGGCGCGGACGTACCCGCCGGAGCCCCCGGAAGTGTTCCGGGCGGCCGCGGCCGACTACGTCGGCTGCGACCCCGAGTGCGTGGTCCCGACGCCCGGCGGGCTGGCCGCGATCCGGACGGCGATCGCGCTCGCGGTCGACCCGGGCGACTCGGCCCTGCTCCCCGCGCCGAGTTTCGGCGAGTACGCCCGCGAGGTCCGACTTCGGGGCGGCGATCCCTCGTTCGTCGACGCCGAGCGCGTCCTCGACGCCGACCCGCGCGGCCACGCCCTGGCGGTCGTCTGTACGCCGAACAACCCGACCGGGGCCGGCTACGACCGCGAGGCGCTGCTCGCGTTCGCGGAGCGTTGCCGCGCGGCCGACACCGTGCTGCTCGTCGACGAGGCGTTCCTCGGGTTCACCGAGCGCGAGTCGCTCGCGGGCACCGACGGCGTCGTCGTCGCGCGGGCGCTCACCAAGCTGTTCGGGCTCCCCGGGATCCGGGCCGGATTCGCGGTCGCGACGGGCGACCTCGGCGCGGCGATGCGGGGCGCGCGCCGGGCGTGGAACGTGAGCGCCCCGGCGCTCGCGACCGGGGAGTACTGCCTCCGGCAGACGGCGTTCGTCCGCGAGACCCGCGACCGCGTCCGCCGCGAGCGCGGGCGGCTGCGGACCGGCCTCGGCGAGCGGTACGACGTGGCGCCCTCCGAGGCCCCGTTCCTGCTCGTCGACGTCGGCGACCGCGACGTGGACCGCGTCGTCGCGCGCGCCCGGGAGCGGGGCGTCGCCGTCCGCGACGCGCGGACGTTCCGGGGCCTCGACTCGCACGTTAGGGTCGCGGTCCGCCGCCCGGCGGAGAACGACCGACTCCTCGCGGCGCTCGGCGTCGACGGCGAGGAAGACGACGACGAAGCGGACGCCGAGACGGGAGACGGCGACGGAGGTGGGGACGCCGATGTTTGAGGCGACCGTCAGCGAGGGCGTCCTCCGGCTCCGGCGGCCGGGGACGCGCTGGCTCTCGACCGGGTGGGACGGCGGGCGGTCGCGGGCGGCGACCGCGTACAACGTCACCGTCCCGAAGGGGTTCGCCCGGACCGACCTCGGGGCCTACCGCGACGAGCGGCTGGCGCGGGCGGGGTTCGCCGCCGAAGCGGACGGGCGGAGCGCCGAGGGGAGCGACGGCGACCGCGACGCGCCGCCGACGCTGTTCACGGGCGTCTCGATGGAGCACGCCCGCGGCGCGCGGCTCGGGCCGGTCGTCGCGTACGCGACGGTCGGCCTCTCGAACCCCGCGATGCTGCCGATGGAGCCGACGGACGAGGGCGAGCCGGTCGATTCGGGCGCCGACGCCGCCGGCTCGCCGGTCGACCCCCCCGGAACGGTGAACCTGATCGTCGGCGCGACGCGGCGGCTCGCCCCCGGGGCCGCGGCGAACCTCGTCGCGGTCGCGGCCGAGGCGAAGGCGGCGACGCTGCTCGCGGGGGCGGGGGTTCCGGGGACGACGAGCGACGCCGTCGTCGTCGCCGACGATCCGGAGGGCGAGCCGGCGGAGTTCTCCGGGAGCGCCACGGCGGTCGGCGGGGCGGCCCGCGCCTGCGTCCGGGACGCGGTCCGCGCGAGCCTGCGGTCGCGGTACCCGGACGGCGACGTGCCCGGACCGGCGGCCGACGCCGAACACGGCGTCGTCACCGGCGACCGGGCGGAGGTTTTCGACCCATGACCACGAACCACGACGACACCGACGACGAGGAACCGACCGACGCGCACGAGGAAACACCGACCGACGCCGGCGAGGGAGCCGCAGGCGACCGCGCCCGCACCCCGGGCGGCGGCGCGGCCCCGGAGCCGGAGCCGATCGAGCCGGCCGCCCCCGAGCAGTTCGGACTGGTCCAGGCGTTCTGGGGCGACGGCAAGGGGAAGACCACCGCGGCGATGGGGATGGGCTTCCGGGCCGCGGGCCACGGCTACCGCGTCCACATGCTCCAGTTCATGAAGGGCGGCGCGGACAGCGTCGAGGGCGTCAGGGGCGAATACAACGCGATCGCGGCCGTTCCGGGCTTCACCTACGAGAACGCCGGTCACTACGGCTGGCACGGCCTGCTCGACGGGTCGGCCGACGACGAGCACGAGGCGAAGGCGGCGGCCGCCTTCGACCGCGCGGAGGCGCTCGTCATGGGCGCTGCGGAAGCAGACCTGACCGAGCCGCTCGCACTCGACGGGGCGCCCGAGGCGGGCGTCCACCTGCTGATACTCGACGAGCTGCTGTACGCGGCCGACCGCGGGCTCGTCGCCCCCGACGAGGTCGTCCGCCTCGCCGAGTCGAAGCCAGAGGACCTCGAACTCGTCCTCACCGGAAGCCACGCCGAACCGGACTATCTTGACGGCGTCGCCGATCTGATCTCGAACGTCCGCAAGGTCGCCCACCCGTTCGACGACGGCCAGCGGGCGCGCAGGGGGACGGAGTACTGACGATGAGGGCCGCGCGACCGTGACCGACGCCGGCGCGGACGAGGGCGGCGGGGCCGAGGCGGACCCGGAGAGTGACGCCGACACGGTGCTGATCGCGGGTACCGCGAGCCACGTCGGCAAGAGCACGCTGGCGGCCGGGCTCTGCCGACTGCTCGCGCGGCGCGGCGTCTCGGTCGCACCGTACAAGGCCCAGAACATGAGCAACAACGCGCGGGTCGCGCTCGCCCCGGACGGAGAGTGGGGCGAGGTCGGCGTCTCCCAACACGTCCAGGCCCGGGCGGCCGAGACCGTGCCGACGACCGACGTGAACCCCGTCCTGCTCAAGCCGCGCGGCGGCGGCGAGAGCCAGGTGATCGTCGACGGCGAGGCGGTCGCGAACGCTCCGGCGTCGGCGTACTACGACGACCACTGGGCGACCGCCCGCGACGCCGCGGTCGCCGCCCACGAGCGCCTCGCGGCCGACCACGACGTGATCGTCGCCGAAGGCGCGGGGAGCATCGCCGAGATCAACCTCCACGACCGCGACCTCGCGAACGTCGAGTGCGCGCGGTTCGCGGACGCGGCGATCCTGATCGCGGTCGACATCGAGCGCGGCGGCGCGTTCGCGAGCCTCTACGGGACCCTCGAACTGCTCCCCGACGACCTCCGCGAACGCGTGTGCGGCGCCGTGATCACGAAGTTCCGCGGCGACCCGGCCCTCCTCGAACCCGGGATCGACGAGATCGAGGCCCGAACCGGCGTGCCCGTCGTCGGCGTCGTCCCGCACGACGACCCGGGGCTCCCGGCGGAGGACAGCCTCTCGCTGCCCGACGCGGCGACCGCCGAGGACGGAAGCGGTGGCGGCGGGACCGGCGGCGGCGGCGTCCTCGGCACCGACGACGGCGTTCCGGACGACGAGGCCGTCCAGGTCGGGGTCCCGCGGCTGCCGCGCATCTCGAACTTCACCGACCTGGAGCCGCTCGCGCGCGAGCCGGGAGTCCGCGTCGCCTACCTCCCGCTCGACGCCGCGCTCGACGGAGTCGACGCGGTGGTCCTCCCGGGATCAAAGAACACCGTCGACGACCTGCTCGCACTCCGCGAGGCCGGCTTCGACGGCGCGCTGCGCGCGTTCGACGCCCCCGTGGTCGGCGTCTGCGGCGGGTACCAGCTGCTCGGCGAACGGCTCCTCGACGCGGCCGTCGAGGGCGTCGGCGACCGCGAAGCGGTTCCGGGGGTCGGCCTCCTGCCAGTCGAGACGCGGTTCTCGACGGAGAAGCGCGTCGAGCGCGTCACCCGGGCGGTCGACGGCGTCGGCCCGATCGCCGGCGCCGAGGGGCGCACGACGGGCTACGAGATCCGCGCCGGGCGGACGCGGGTCCTCGACGACGGGGAGCGGGAGGCCGCGCCGACGCTGCTCGCGACCGAGCCGCTCGGTGCCGAGGGCGTCGCCACCGACCGCGTCCTCGGGACGTACCTCCACGGACTCTTCGAGACGCCAGCCGTGCGCGACGCCTTCGTCGAGACGGTCTTCGCGAACGCGGGCCGGACGCGCCCGGACGCGACGACCGCCGACCGGTCGCCGTACGAGCGCGCGGCCGACCTCGTCGCGGACCACGTGGACCTGGCCGCCGCCGGGCTCGACGAGCTCCTCGGGTCCGCGGAGTGAGGCGACGGGGGATCCGAAGGCGGAAAGTATATTGTCCTAAACACCCAATACTGGCGCATGAGCGACGCAGCCGAAGCGAACGAATCGACGGGAGACGACGCGAAGACCGAGCGCGAGCGGATTCGCGAGCAGAAGCGCCGAGAGCTGGAAGCGCGCCTCGGCGACGGCGACGCGTTCGACGAGGGCACCGGAACCGAGACGGGCGACGGCGGGGCGGCGACCCCGGACGAGCCGATCCACGTGAACGGACCGGACGAACTCCAGCGCACGGTCGACGAGCACGACGTCGTCCTCGTGGACTGTTACGCCGACTGGTGTGGCCCCTGTCAGATGATGGAGCCGACGATCGAGGCGCTCGCGGCCGAAAGCGACGCCGCGATCGCCAAGGTCGACGTCGACGCGAACCAGGCGGTCGCCCAGCAGCTGGGCGCGCGCAGCATCCCGACGCTCGTCCTGTTTGCCGGCGGCGAGGCGGTCGACCGGTTCGTCGGCGCGCAGGACCGGGCGACGCTCGAATCCGCGATCAACGAACACGCCGCCTGACGCGGCGGGGGAGCAGAGCCGTCAGTTCTCCGCGAGCGTCTCCTCCAAGAGCTTCCGCTGTGCGGTCGCGAGGTGCTCGGCGAACGTCGAGGGAGAGATGTCGAGCGCGTCGGCGACCGCGCTCGCGTTGGCGTCGCGGGGGCGTTCGAAGTAGCCCATGCGGTAGGCGGTCCGCAACACCTCGCACTGGCGATCGGTGAGGCGGCCGCGGTCGACGAGGGTCCGGTCCGACACCTCGTCGCCGCGCGCCGACCCCTCGACGAGGTAGCGGACCTCGACGCGCTCCGCCGTCCCGTCGAGCGCCGAGACGATGTCGCGCAGGCGTTCGAGGTCGGGGAGGTGGAGCGTCAGGAGGAGGACGCCGTCCTCGGCGCGGGCGTCCGCGATCGGGCAGTCGAGCTCCTCGATTATCCGGCAGGCGCACGCCCCGTCGCGCGGGCGGTCGTACCGGTACACCCGCTCGTCGCCGAGGTCGACGACCGAGGTGGGCGTCGGGACCCCCTCCGCGCGGTCGACCGCGTCCGGGTCGCGGGCGCGGAACTCCTCGGTGTGCGTGTCACCCACGTGCGTCCAGTTGACGCCGGTTATCGGTCCGTCGTGGACGGTCGACGCGGCGACGACCGGACACCCCTCGGTCCCGTGGATCGCGACGCCGGCGCGAACGCCCCCGTGCGCGGCCGCGACACCGTCGTCCGCCGGCTTCTCTCCGGTTCCCATCAGATCGGGGTTAGCACGACGGGTACAAATGCCTGATCCACGATACACCGGTCCCGTGACCGGGTCTCGCAGAGAACACCCGCAATACTGAGGGCCGGTCGGTATCGGTCCGCGCCCCGGAGTCGCAGCCGTGACACGAGCGATCCACGCACTCGGAGCGATCGCCCTGGCCGGCGCCGGGGGCGGAATGAGCGTCGCGGCGGCCGCGGGGTTGGCCGGCGGCGCCGGAGGCGGACCGAACCTGCTGGCCGGCGCGGTCGTCCTCGCGGTCGGCGCGGTGAGCCTCGGCGCCACCGTCGCGAGGGAGACCCGGGACGCGCTGCGGACGGACGGCTTCGGCGTCACGCGGACCGACCTCGGCAACGCGACCGCCGTCGCCGCCGCGGCGCCGGTCACGTACGCCCTCTCCGTGCGGGTGGGCGTCGGCGCGGTCGTCGCGTCCGCGCTCGTTGGGCTCTGCGCGCACCTCCTGACCGAGACGTACGGCGCCCCCGCCTACTGCGGTTCGTTCGTCGGGATGGCGACCCCCGCGGCCGACGCCGAACTCGGGTCGGTGGCCGCCGCCGGCCTCGTCGCCGCCGGCGTCTTCGTCGCCGCCAAGCGCGCGTTCAACGGGTTCGGCGGGAAGCTCGGCACGACGGCGTTCGTCGGCTGCCTGTCGGTGGCGGCGCTCGGCGGGCTGACTCCCGGCGCGGGGACGGTCCCGGAGCCGGCCGTCGCGACGGGGCTCGTCGCCGCGGCGGCCGTCGCCGCGCCCGTCACGTACCTCGTGAGCGTTCAGCTCGACCACGGCCCGGTCGTCGCCTCCGCCGTCGTCGGGCTCGCGGCCGGCCTCGTCTGTCCGCCGCTGTTCGCCGCGGGCGACGCGGTCGCTGCGGTCGCCTTCTGCGCGTCGTTCGCCGGGATGGCCACCCCGGAGCGGATCCCAGGGCCCGGCGCGATGCTGTTGGCCGGCGGGACAGCCGGCGTGGCGTTCGTCGGCGCGGCGCCGTACTTCGTCGGCTTCGGCGGGAAGCTCGGCACGATCGCGTTCGCCGCCTGCCTCGTGACCGCGGGCGCCCTGTCGCTCGGCCGCCTGCTCGCGCCGGCGGGGAGCGACGCCGTGACCGGGTGACTCGCCGCCGCGTCGGGGGGGCGCGAAGACGGCGGACGAACACCGTCGACCGGCGCGAGAGGCGGGCGGACATCGAGGCGAGGGGACGGATACCGGGAGGGGAGGGCCGGCACCGAGACGAGAGGGTAATTAAAACACCACGCTACGCCGGGGGTGTTCGGAGGGTGCTGGGGCTCCTACGTGGGACCGATGCCCGATCCGACCGAACGGAGCTTCGAGTCGAGCCCCACCGTCTGTCCGTTCTGCGGCGTCGGCTGCCAGATCGAGTACGCCGACCGCGGCGGCGCGACCGGCGTCGAGGGGGCGGTGAACGCCAAGGGAGAGATCTGCCCGAAGGGGGCGGCCGCGTTCGACGTGGTCGACCACGAGGACCGCCTGACGGAGCCGCTGGTCCGACACGACGGGCACTTCGTCACCGCGCCGTGGGGGGAGGCGCTCGACCGCGTCGCGAGCGGAATCGGGCGCGTGGTCGACGAGCACGGCCCCGACGCCGTCCAGTTCTTCGCGTCGTCGAACTGTACGAACGAGGAGAACTACGTCCTCCAGAAGCTCGCGCGCGTCCTCGGGACCAACAACGTCGACAACTGCGCGCGGCTCTGTCACTCCTCGACCGTCGCGGCGATGAGCGAGCGGTTCGGGGCCGGCGCGATGACGAACACGCTCGACGACCTCCGGGAGACGGACTGCCTGTTCGTCAACGGGGCCAACCCGGCCGAGCAACACCCCGTGGCGTTCCGGTCGTACCTCCTCCCGGCGATCCGCGACGGCGCGACGCTGGTCCACGTCGACCCGCGCGCGAACGACACCACCGAGGCGGCGGACGTCCACCTGCCGCTGCGCCCCGGCACCGACATCGAGGTGGCGAACGCGGTCGCGGCGGTCCTCGTTGAGGAGGACCTCGTCGACGAGTCGTTCCTCGACGAGCGCACGACCGGGTTCGACCGCCTTCGCGGCCACCTCGCCGGCGTGGACGTCGCCGCGAACGCCGAGGCGGCCGGCGTCGACCCGGAGGCGATCCGGGAGGCCGCCCGGGCGTACGGCGAGGCCGACCGCGCCGCGATCGTGACGGGGATGGGGACGAGCCAGCACCGCTGCGGCACCGACAACGTCCACGCCCTGCTCAACCTCGCGCTGCTGACCG
Organism: Halorubrum sp. SD690R; assembly: GCF_005435035.1. Classification (NCBI taxonomy): domain Archaea; kingdom Methanobacteriati; phylum Methanobacteriota; class Halobacteria; order Halobacteriales; family Haloferacaceae; genus Halorubrum; species Halorubrum sp. SD690R. The sequence goes on from NZ_SGTV01000001.1 coordinate 96,734, forward strand.
GCAACGTCGGCCGCCCCGGGACGGGCGTGAACCCGCTGCGGGGCCAAAACAACGTTCAGGGCACGAGTGACGTTGGAGGACTGCCAGGCGTGCTCCCCGGGTACGAGCCCGTGACGGACGCGGCCGCCCGCGAGCGCGTCGCCGAGGTGTGGGGGGTCGAGCCGCCGGCGGAGCCCGGCCTCACCGAGGTGGAGGCGACCCACCGGTTCGGCGACGAGGTGCGCGCGGCGGTCGTCTTCGGCGAGAACCCGGCCGTCACCGAGCCGAACGCGACGGCGGTCGCGTCGGCGTTCGACGACCTCGACTTCTGCGTCGTCATCGACCTGTTCGAGACGGCGACAGCCAAGCACGCGGACGTGGTCCTCCCCGGGAGCGCGTGGGCCGAGAAGGCCGGGACCGTGACGAACACCGACCGGCGCGTGATGCGGATGCGGCCGAACGCGGACCTGCCGGGGAACGCGCGACGGGACTTCGAGATCCTCACCGACCTCGGCCAGCGGCTGACCGACCGGCCGGACGCGTTCGACCACGACGGCCCGGAAGCGGCCTTCGAGGAGCTGACCCGCGTCGCCCCGATCTACGAGGGGATGAGCTACGCGGAGATCGGCGGCGGCTACCAGCGGTGGCCGTTCTCGGCGAGCGACGGGGCCGGCACCGACGTGTTACACGCGGAGACGTTCGCGACGGGCGAGCGCACCGCCCCGCTCGCGGTCGTCGACCCGGTCCCGCCCGCGGACGAACTCGACGCCGGCGAGCTGACGCTGACGACCGGTCGCGTGATGCAGCACTTCAACAGCGGGGCGCTCAGCCGGCGCTCCGACCGACTCGTGGCGATGCGGGGCGAGGACGCGCTCCAGATCCACCCGGCGGACGCCGCCGATCGCGAGATCGAGGACGGCGACCGGGTGACCGTCTCGAACGAGCGCGGGAGCGTCGAGGTCGCCGCCGAGGTCACGCCGGCGGTCCGCGAGGGCGTCGTGTTCTGTACGTTCCACTACCCGGACCCGCTCGCGAACGCGCTGACGGGCGACGCGCTCGACCCGGCGGCGAAGATCCCCGAGTTCAAGCACTCGGCGGTCGCGGTCGAGCCGGTCGCCGAGGGGGACGCGCCCGCGGAAGGCGACGCGGCCGGCGCCGACTGAACGGGCGCCGACGCGGGGTCGGCCGTCCGTCGCGGATAGGCGGCACGAATCGCCGGTATCAGCCGTGAGACCTGGGGGTGGCCGTTTATATAACCCAAGCGGAGAGGTCTCAGCATGGCTACATCGGGAGAGTACGGCCGGCACGACTTCGGTCAGGGCGGCTTGAACGACGGGCTCGACGTGGGTGAGCTGGTCGACGAGATCGGTCTCGACGGGGACGAGATCGCGTGGCGAAAGGAGTTCGTCGGCTTCGACGCAGAAGACGAGCGGCGACTGAGCCGGTACGAGGACGCGTTCGCGGAGAACGCGGAGCAGATCGCGGACGGCTTCTACGAGAACCTCACCGAGCACGAGCAGACGACCGCGGTGATCGGCCGGTCCGACAAGGGGCTCGAACAGCTCAAGCGGACCCAGTCGGCGTACCTCGTGACGCTCGCGGGGGGCGAGTACGGGACGGAGTACTTCGAGGACCGGGCGCGGATCGGCAAGATCCACGACATGCTGGAAATGCCGATGAAACACTACATCGGGCAGTACGGCGTCTACTACGACCTGATCCTCCCGCTTATCGGCGACCGGCTCGTCGACTCGCTCACCGACCGGCTGGCCCCCGACGACGGCGGGACGGTCGACGACGAGACCGCGGCGGCGGTCGAGGCGGAGGTCGACGACGCGATCGAGGACCTGCTCTCCGTCCTCCGGATCGTCAACCTCGACATGCAGGTCGTCACGGACACGTACATCCACTCGTACAGCGAGAAGCTCTCGGCGGCCGTCGAGCGGAACGAGGAGCTGATGGCGGAGGTGGAGGCGGAGGTCGAAGACCCGATCAGCGACCTCCGCGAGTCGGCGGGCGACGTCGCCGAGAGCGCCGCCGAGGTGGGCGACGCGGCCGAGGAACAGTCGCGGCGGGTCGCCGAGGTCTCCTCCGAGGTCGCGAACCTCTCGGCGACCGTCGAGGAGGTGGCGTCGACGGCCGACGAGGTCGATCGGACGAGCAGCCGGGCAGAGGCCCTCGCGGAGGACGGCCGTGACGCGGCCGACGACGCCGCGTCGGCCATGGACGACATCGGCGACGCGGTCGACGAGGTGGCGGCCGACGTGGAGGCGCTTCAAGAGCGGGTCGAGGAGATCGACGAGTTCGTCGACGCGATCGACGGGATCGCCGACCAGACGAACCTGCTCGCGCTCAACGCCTCGATCGAGGCGGCCCGGGCCGGCGAGGCGGGTGCCGGGTTCGGCGTCGTCGCCGACGAGATCAAGTCGCTCGCGGAGGAGTCGCAGGGGCACGCGAGCGACATCGAGTCGATGGTCGACGGCATCCGCGCCGACACCGAGGAGACGGTCGAGAGCCTCTCGGAGACGACGGTGCGAGTCGACGAGGGGAGCGAGCGCGTCGGCGACGCGGCGGAGAGCCTCACCGACATCGCCGAGGCAGTCACCGAGACGGCCGACGGGATCGACGAGGTCTCCGACGTGACCGACGAGCAGGCCGCGGCCGCCGAGGAGATCGCCGCGACGATCGACGGGGTGGTCGAGCAGTCGAATCAGATCTCGGAGCGGATGGGAGAGCTCGCGGAGGAGAGCGAGTGCCAGTCCGCGGCGGTCGAGGAGGTCGAACGCAGCGTGCGCCGGCTGTCCGCCGACGGCGGCGACGACGGATTCCAAGCGGCGTCGGTGACGGACGGCGGCCGGTCGATCCCGGCGGGGCTACCGGAAGGGATGCCGGAGTTCGTGATCGACCGCCTCTCCGACGAGGAGTTACAGGCGATCGCGGCCGGCGACCTAGAGATGGACGACCTCCGGTGAGCCGGTCGGCGTGACCGGCGCGTCGGAGGCGCAAGAGCGCGGCCCGAGCGGTCTGACTCAGGGGACGAAGTACGCGTCCGGTCCTCGAACGCCGGAGAGCTCGCGGAGCGCGGGGGCGCCGCACCGGTCGCAGGCGTCCGGCTCCGCAGCGGCGTCGGCCCGGGCGAACACCGTCTCGCAGGCGTCGCAGGCGACGTAGCGGAGCGCGAGCGACGGGGTGTCGGTCATGGGCGGGGTAGGCGGCCGACGCACTTGAACCGACGCCCGGGGCGGGTCGGTCTCGCCCGGACCCGGCGTCGCCGGTCGGGTCACTATTGCCCGGACCCGGCGTCGCCGGAGGACGCGATCCGCGCCTCGTACTTCGCCAGCGACTCGTCGAGCGCCTCGGCGGCGTCGGCGTCCGCCGCCTCGGCGAGCGCGAGCAGCGCGAACAGCGCGTCGCCGATCTCGTCGGTCGCGATCGCGGCGGCGTCCGGCTCGCTTCCGTAGTCGGTCGAGGTCGCCACCTCCTTGGCGATCTCGCCGACCTCGCTCTCGAGGTCGAGGACCCGGTGCGCGAGGTCGGTCTCTAACCCGTGCTCGGCGACGAAGGCGGCGACGCGGTCCTGCTCGTCCATACGCGTGGCCTCCCTCGCCTCGGTAAAGAATCCTCCCGCTTCGGTCGCCCCGAGACCGCGGGCTTCGGTGGTGGCGAGGACGGCCGGTCGCGCAACCCCTAAGACGCGAGCGACCCCAGTGTTCGTATGCGAATCGCGATACTCGGCGGCACCGGCGACATCGGCGAGGGGCTCGCGCTCCGGCTGGCGGCGGACACCCCGCACCGGATCGCGGTCGGGTCGCGGGAGGCCGAGAAGGCCGAGACCAAGGCCGAGGAGTACACGACCGAACTGGAGAGCCGCGGGCTCGACGCCGCGGTGACCGGCGGGGAGAACGCCGCTGTCGCCGCCGACGCCCGCGTCGTCGTCCTCGCGGTGCCGCCGTATCACGTCGGCGACACCGTGGAGGCGGTGGCGGGGTCGCTGGACGACGGCGACGTGCTCGTCTCGCCCGCCACGGGGATGAAACGCGACGACGAGGGGTTCCACTACCACAAGCCCGGCGCGGGCTCGGTGACCGCGATCGTCGCCGACGCGGCGCCGGGGGGCGTCGCCGTCGTCGGCGCGTTCCACAACCTCGCCGCCGCGCGGCTGGCGAACCTCGACGCCGACCTCGGCGTCGACACGCTCGTCATCGGCGACGACGAGGACGCGAAGCGAACGGTCGCGGACGTCGCCGAGGGGATCGAGGGGCTCCGCGCGCTCGACGCGGGCGGGATCGCCAACGCACCCGAGATCGAGGCGCTGACGCCGCTTCTGATCAACGTCGCCTCGAACAACGACGGGCTCAACGACCTAGGCGTTCGGTTCCAGTAGGACCGGAGGCGGACCGTCGCCGGGCGCTATGACGAACGGATGACCGCCCGCGGATCGGCGGCGAACGCCGCCGGAGTCCCGGCTCGGCGGTGAGGTTCCGAGGCCGCGAACCACGGGAGAGATCCCCGGGCGAGCGTCGGCGCAGTCGTCCGGATCTCCGCCGGCACGGCGTTCCGTTAGGCCTTTGCGCGCCGGGGCCCTCCGGTCGGTAGATGGAGTACTTGCAGCGTCGGGTCGGGCTGGTCGAAGACCGGATCGAGTCGGTCATCGACGACGTCGAGCCCGAGGAGCTGTCCGGTGAGGTGGGGCACGTCGTCCTCGCGGGCGGCAAGCGCGTCCGCCCCGCGGTGACCGTCCTCGCCTGCGAGGCGTTCGACGGCGACCCCGAGGAGGCGGTCGACTTCGCGGCCGGTATCGAGTTCGTCCACAACGCCTCGCTCGTGATCGACGACATCATCGACCGCTCCGAGGTCCGCCGCGGCACCCCCGCCGCGTGGGCGGAGTTCGGCTACGGCCCGGCGATCATCGCGAGTGACGGCCTGCTCGGCGAGGCGTTCGCGCTGTTCTCCGCCGAGCCGCGCGCGATGCGCACCGTCGCCGAGGCGATGGTCGAACTCGGCGAGGGCGAGGCGACCGAGCTCGCCGCGCGCCCGACCAACGAGGCCGAGTACATGGATCTGGCGCGCCGGAAGACGGGCGCGCTGTTCCGCGCCGCCGCCGAGTTGGGCGCGGTCGCGGGCGGCGCCGACCCCCACGCGATCGACTCGTTCGGCGAGTACGCGGAGCGCGTCGGCGTCGCCTTCCAGATGCGCGACGACGTGTTGGACGCCACCGCCGACGCCGACGACCTCGGCAAACCGACCGGACAGGACGCTGAGATGGACCGCCCGAGCGTCCTCCAGGTCACGTCGCTGTCGCCCGAGGAGATCAACGAGCGTGCCCGCGCCGAGTCGGAGCGCGCGCTCGCCGCCCTCGACGACGCCGATCCGCCCGAGACCGAGGCGATCGAGTACCTGCGCGACCTCGCAGAGTTCGTCGTCGTCCGCGAACGGTGATCGGAAGAAAGCGTTCGTGCGGTCAGATCCCGGCGCTCAGATCTCGTACTCCGCTTTCTCCATGAGGTCCGCGAACACCTCGGTCCCCATCGCCTCCTCGTAGACGATGGCAGTGAGCATCCCGCCGGGGTAGACGCCGCCGTTCTGGACGTGGTCCACCTTGTGGCAGTGCATCGGGTAGATTCCGGGGTCCGCGTCCGCCGCGAACTCGACGGTGTACCGCTCCGCGGGCGCGACGTTCACCACGTCCTCAGGTAATTGCAGTACCTCGGGGTACGGCGCGCCGTCCTTCTCCACCGTGCGGAACCGGTGGTTGTGCGTGTGCATCGGGTGCGACATGAACCCCGCGTTGACCAGGTGGAGCCGCACCGTGTCGCCCTCGCTGACGACGACCGGCGAGCCGTGGTCGGGGTTGAGCGTGTACGGCGCGACGCGGCCGTTGATCGTGAACGCGTCGGGGCGACGGTCCTGAACGTCGTAGCTGGCGTCCGCGCCGCCGTACGACCGTGAGAGCCGCGTGTCCCAGTCTTTCAGCGTCATGAACTGCTCGACGTCGGCTTCCTCGTACCCCTCGGGGTCGATCCGGAGGATCCCGTACATTCCCATGTCCATGTGCATTGGGGTGTTGAAGTGGCAGTGGTAGAGGTGGGTGCCGGGCACGTCCGCGCCGATCTGGTAGGTGTGCTCCTCGCCGGGCATCACGGTGATCCCCGTCGTGGACGGGACCCCGTCGTCCTTCCACGACTTCGAGACGCCGTGGAAGTGGAGCGTGTGCGGCATCTCCCCGCCGGTGTTGTCGAGGGTGATCGAGAGGTCGCCGCCCTCGGTCGCCCGGAGCACCGGGCCGGGGACGCTCGGTGTCCCGTCGTCGGCCTGGAACGCCCACGTCACCGGCATCTCGACCGGCCCGCCCAGCGATCTCCCGGGGTGGGCCGCGTGTCGGGCGTGGACCGAGCGCAGCGTCACCTCGCGGCCGCGCTCGTCGAGGTCGACGACCTCCGGCGACCCCGTCTCCGGGAGCGTCGGCCCGTCGTCGGTCGCCGGCGGGTCCGCGTCGTCGCCGGCGCTCGCGGTGGTGGTGGCCTCGTTCAGACAGCCCGCCAGCCCGGCGACGCCCGAGAGCCCCGCGGCCTGAAGGATCGTTCGTCGCGCGAAGCCGCCGTCGGAGACGGAGTCGTTCTGCGACATGTCTCAAGCGAGGGGGTGGGGAGAGATAACCCGGACGCGGCTTCCCGGTTCGAGACACGACGAGCGAACCAGTTCGTCCGCGAGCACATAAATGCGGCAGCGACCGCGGCGACCGGATCGCTCAGTCGTCCGCCGGCTCCTCGGCGGCCGCGTTCTCGCCGATGGGCTCGCTGTCCCAGTAGGCGTGGTCGTCGTCCGTTCGGAAGCAGGTCGCCGTGCGCTCCTCGCCGAGGTCGTACCCCGGGGGGGTCGACTCCCGGCAGGCGGCCCGCGCCTCCGGACATCGGGTGTGGAACCGACACCCGCTCGGCGGGTTCCGCGGCGAGGGCACGTCGCCGCGGAGCGTGGTGAACTCCTCGTCTCGCGCGTCCGTGCTCGCTCGCGGGACGCTCGACAGGAGCGCCTTCGTGTACGGGTGGGCGGGGTCGTCGAAGATCTCCTCGACCGGCCCGATCTCGACGATCTCGCCGAGGTACATCACCGCGACGCGGTCGCAGACGTGGCGGACCACGCCGAGGTTGTGCGCGATGAAGAGGAACGTGAGCCCGAAGTCGTCCTGAAGGTCTTCGAGCAGGTTCAGGATCTGGGCCTGAACGCTCACGTCGAGGGCGGACACCGGCTCGTCGAGGACGACGAAGTCGGGGTCCAAGGCGAGCGCGCGGGCGATCCCGATCCGCTGTCGCTGCCCGCCGGAGAATTCGTGGGGGTACCGGTCCATCTGGTCGGCGGACAGCCCGACGCGTTCGAGCAGGTCGCGGGCCGTCTCGCGCCGCTCAGCCCGGTCGGCCACGTCGTGGATCCGCAACCCCTCAGTGACGATGTCGCCGGTGGTCATCCGCGGGTCGAGACTGGAGAACGGGTCCTGGAACACGATCTGGGCGCGCCGGCGGAACTCCGTCAGCTCCCGCGACCCCATGCCCCGCACGTCCTCGCCGTCGAAGGTGATCTCGCCGGCGGTGGGCTCGCGGAGCCGCAACACCGTCTCGCCGGTCGTCGACTTCCCGCAGCCGGACTCGCCGACGAGCCCGAGCGTCTCGCCCTCGCGCACGTCGAAGGAGACGCCGTCGACCGCCTTCACGCTCTCCGACTCCTGTCCGAGTAGGCGGTCGACGAGCGACGGGTCGTCCGCGTAGTACTTTTTCAGCCCGTCGACGGAGAGCAGCGAGTCGCTCACTCGCCGTCACCTCCGTCGGCCGCGACCCCGTCGTCGGGATCGGCGGCGTCGCCCCCGTCGAAGTAGCCGTCGGGGAGCGCGTCGGCCGGGTCGTACTCGCGGTCCGCGAGGACGCACTTGGCGCCGTGGTCGGCGGCGGCCTCGACCGTCGCCTCGGGCGGCTTGTCGAGGCACGCCTCCATCGCCTTCGGGCACCGGTCCGCGAAGTAACACCGGTCGCCCATCTCGGCGTCGATCAGGCTCGGGACGTTGCCCGCGATCGGTTCGAGCCGCGCCCGCGGGTCGTCCACGTCCGGGATGGAGCCGAGCAGCCCCCGCGTGTACGGGTGAACGGTGTCCTCGAAGACGGAGTCGAGCGTGCCGCGCTCGACGATCTCGCCGGCGTACATCACGCAGACGCGGTCGCACATCTCGGCGATGACACCGAGGTCGTGGGTGATGAGCACGATGCTCATCCCGCGGTCCGCTTGGATCTCTTTCAGCAGGTTCAGGATCTGCGCCTGGATCGTCACGTCGAGGGCGGTCGTCGGCTCGTCGGCGATCAGCACGTCCGGCTCGCCGGCGAGCGCCTGCGCGATCATCGCGCGCTGGAGCATCCCGCCCGAGAACTGGCCGGGGTACTCGTCGACGCGCTCCTCGGGGTCGGGGATGCCGACCTGCCCGAGCAGCTCGACGGCGCGTTCCATGCTCTCCTCGCTCGTGTAATCTCGACCGGGGACGAGCCCGTCGAGGAGGTACTTCCCGAGCCCGTACCCCTGCGTCCGCGATCGGGTCGAGCGGGGGTTCGCCCGCGCCCGCCGCTGCACCTCGACCGCCTCGGCGATCTGTTCGCCGACGGTGATCGAGGGGTTGAAGCTGCTCATCGGGTCCTGGAAGATGACGCTAAACGAGGGGCCGCGCAGCGACCGCCGGACGCTGGGCGGCACGGTCCGGAGGTCGACGTGGTCGCCGTCGACCCCGACCCCCTCGGTCCCGCGGAACTCCTCGGCGAGGTCGGGGTCGCGGTACCACACCTCGCCGGCGGTGATCCGGCCCGGGGTCTCGACGAGGTCGACGAGCGACAGCGCCGTCACGGACTTGCCGGAGCCGGACTCGCCGACCACGCCGAGGATCTCGTCCTCGCGGAGGTCGAACGACGCCGACTCCACCGCGTTGATCTGCCCCTCTTCGGTGAAGAAGCGGGTCGAGAGGTCCCGGACCGACAGCACGTCGCCGGGCGCGGGCGCCCCGCTCGGCGTCGCCGCGCCGAGGCGTCCGGCGTCGGCGGTCGCCCCGCCGTCGGTCGCCGCGGTCGGCTCGCTCCCCGCCGGGTCGTCGTCCGGCCGCTCGGCGTCGCTCATGCGGCACCCCCTTCGCCCTCGATACCGGGGTCCAAGGCGTCACGCAGCCAGTCGCCGAGCAGATTGATCCCGATCACCGACAGCATGATCGCGAGCCCGGGGATGGAGGCGATCCACCACTGGCCGGAGGAGACGTAGTCGCGCCCCTGCGCGATGTCGAAGCCCCACGACAGCGTGGTCCCGGAGAAGCCGAGGAACGACAGCGAGCTCTCCAAGAGGATGATCGCCGCCACCTGCACCGTCCCGAGGACGATGATCGGCGTGATCGCGTTCGGGAGGACGTGCCGGAGGATGATCGTGTTGTCGCCGGCGCCGAGCGCGCGCGACGCCTTCACGTACTCCTGCCCGCGCAGGGAGAGCGCCTCCCCGCGGGCGACGCGGGCGAACCACACCCAGTTGACGAGGCCGACGACGATCACCACCGTTATCGGCAATACGAAGCTGCTCGGCATCTCCGGCGCGAGGCCGGCGACGACGAACGGGTCGGGGACGTTCACCGCCGCGCGGCCCCACAGCCCGATCAGCGCGACCGCCAACACGAGCGAGGGGAACGCGAGGCTGATGTCCGCGATCCGCATCAGCGCGTCGTCGACCCGTCCGCGGTGGTAGCCGGCGAGCAGGCCGACCGGCACCCCGATCGACGCCGCCAAGAGCGTCCCGAGGACGCCGACGACGAGCGAGGTCCGGGCGCCGTACACCACTCGCGAGAACATGTCGCGACCGAGCCCGTCGGTGCCGAACACGTGGGCCGGGTCCGCGGTGATCTCGACCTCCTCGGTGACGGTCTGGATCTCGCCGTCGACCATCTGCGAGGAGGTCCGCTCCTCCGTCTGCGAGAAGCCGATCGGCGGCAGCTCGCTCTGGTTGAGCTGTTGGTCGTTCGGGTTGTGGGGCGCGATGAACGGGGCGAACACGGCGGCCAACACGATGATCACCACCAGCGCCAGCCCGAGCTTCGCGAGCCCGCTCTGTCTGAACTCCTTCTTGAGATTGCGAATGACACGTGAAGAGACCATGTTAGTCGGTCACCACCTCCGGGTCGAGGTAGGCGTACACAACGTCGACGAGGATGTTGACGAGGACGAAACTCGTCCCGATGACGATGAGGCTCCCCTGGAGCGCGGGCCAGTCCCGCTGGTTGATGCTCTCGATGACCAGCGTGCCGAGCCCGGGCCAGGAGAACACCGCCTCGGTGATCACGGCGCCGCCGATCAGCGTCCCGAGCTGGAGTCCGAGGACGGTGATCACGGGGATGAGGGTGTTCCGGAGCGCGTGTTTGTATCGGATCAGCGTCCGCGGGAGCCCCTTGGCGCGCGCGGCCTGAACGTAGCCCTGGCTGAGTTCGTCCAGCATCCCGGACCGCGTCAGCCGGGTGATGAGCGCCATGAAGTAGGTCCCCAAGGCGATCGCGGGCAGCGTGATGTACGCGAGCCACGTCAGCAGCGTCCCGACGAACGGCTCGGCGTTGACGACCGAGAGGGCGACGTCGCCGACGTCGACCCCGCGGCCGCTGGTGTTGAAGATGTTGAACTCCACCGCGAAGATCAGGATGAGCATGATCCCGAGCCAGAAGTTCGGCGTCGAGATGCCGCCGAGCGACAGCAGTGTCGCGCCGTAGTCGACCGGGTCGTTCCGGTTCGTGGCGCTGATCACGCCGAGCGGGATCGCCAAGACGATCGCCACGACGCTCGCGGCGACGGCGAGTTCCACGGTGGCGGGGAGGCGTTCGAAGACGAGGGTCGTGACCTCCTGTCCGCGGATGTAGGACCGGCCCATGTCGCCCTGGAGCAGCTCGAAGACGTACCGTCCGTACTGGACGTACAGCGGCTGGTCGAGCCCCAGTTCGGCGGCGATCGCCTGCCGCGTCTCCTGTGACGCGTCGAGCGGCGCGACCGCGTTGATCGGGCTCCCGGGGGTGACGAACCGGAGCGCGAACACGACCGTGATGACGCCCCAGACGACGCCGATCCCCTGGAGGCTTCTTTTGAGTGCGAATCTGCCGAGTGACATTACTAACGATATGGAGAGGTGAGTCGCGTTACTGCTGGGTCGCCGTGTCCGGGTCGATGAACTCGTCGGCCCGCGGTTCCCAGGAGATGTCGCTGGAGACGCCGTAGACGCTGAACTGCTGGTGCATGAACACCCACGGCGCGAGGTCGTGGGCGAGCTGGTTCGCCTCCTGGAGGATGTCGACGCGCTCGTCGGGGTCCTCGGTCGCCTCGGCGTCCGTGAGCAGCCCGTCGAGCTCGTCGTTTTTTAGCACCGTCAGCGCGCCCTCGGAGGAGAGCAGCGGCGTCAGCGTCTGGCTGCCGTCGAACTCCGCGTTCCCCCACCCGAGGAGGTTGAAGTGCGGGCGGTCCTCGATGTTCGGCGCAGTGACGTCCTGAACGAGCGAAGAGAACTCACGCTGTTCGACCTCACAGGAGACGTTCGACAGCGAGTCGATCTGGCTGGCGGCCGCCTGCGCGATCTGGACGTCGCGGAGGTACCGGCCGATCGGCGTCTCGAGCGTAATTTCGACGCCCGCGTGCCCCGACTCCTCGACGAGCCGCTCGGCCTCGTCGGGGTCGTACGGATACGGGTCGATGTCGGGGTTGTAGCCGACGTGGCCGTCGAGGGTCGGCTGGGAGGTGATGTTGCCGAAGCCGTTGAGCACGTTCTCGATGATACTCTCGACATCGACCGCGTGGTTCATCGCCTGCCGGAACTGCTGGCTGGAGAACGGCTCCACGTCGTAGCGCATCTGGAGGAAGATGATCCGCGCGCTCGCGACGGAGTTGATCGTCGCCACGTCGGAGCTGTTCACCCGCGACACCTCGTTCGGCGGGACGTTCGTCACGATGTCCGTCTCCTCCGCGAGCAGCTGGTTGACCCGCGTGCTCGACTCGCTGGAGGCGGTCATGGTGAGCTCGTCGACCTCGGGCGCGCCGTCCCAGTACTCCTCGTTGGGCTCGTAGACGACTTGGTTCCCCGACTCGTAGTTCGTGAGGCGGAACGGCCCCGTCCCGTTGGCGTTCCGGTTGATGTAGTCGCCGCCGTTCTCCTCGACCCACGACTGCTGCATGATCGGGCCGTTCGTCGCGAACAGCTGGAAGGCGATCGGGTTGAACCCCTCGAAGGAGACCGTCACCTGCCCGTCGCCGGTCGTCACCTCGTCGACCAGGCCGAGGTCGTTGGACTGCGGGCTGACGATCCCGACGTCCTCGAAGACGATCCGGCGGATGCTGTACCGGACGTCCTGCGGCGTGACCTCGTCGCCGTTGTGGAAAGTGATCCCGTCGCGCAGCATGAACTGGACGCTGCCGTCCTCGGTGCGCTCCCACTCGTTGGCGAGGCCGGCGATGATGCCGCCCTCCTTGTCGCGGTCGAGGAGGCCCTCGTACAGCTGGCCGACGATGATCTCGGTGTTCGTCTCGGCGTGGTCCTGCGGGTCGAGCCCGGAGTCCATCTGGCCCATGGTGACGCCGAGTTCGAAGCTGTCGCCGCCGCCGTCGCCACCGTCACCGCCGTCGCCGCCACCGTCGCCGCCGTCGCCGCCGTCGCCGCCTCCGGAACAGCCTGCGAGACCGACAGCACCGGCCGTTCCGGCGTACTTGAGCACCGTCCGCCTGTCGACATGATCGTCGTTGTCAGTAGGCATAGGCGATCCCATACGATAGAGAGTTATGAACCTACCGGCAGACCCGGCCCCTTTCGGCCCGACTGCCAACGGTCCGTCGACGGTAGCGCAGACGGGTCGGGGGCGAGCGCGGGTACGCGGGACAGGCACGATACGAGTCGGAAACCGACGCTTATGTACGGACGTGGGCGGTAGCCGCGCGACATGGACGTACCCGATCCCGGACCGCGGTGGGGAGCGGTCGAGGAGGACGCGGAGTCGACGGCAGCGGCGTACCGAGAGCGCGGCTGGACCGCCGTCGCCGGACACCCCGGACAGGTGAACCCGGTCGCCGACGCGGCCCGCGTCGACGTGTTGTTACCGGAGTCGGAGTTCGAGGCGGCGCTCGAGGCGGTCGACGAGGCCGCGATCGACGGCGTCGACGTGTACGCGGGCGCCGCGGACGGCGTCGCGTACCGGCTGGTGGTCGCGACCGACGAGGCGGCGGCGGTGGCGCTCTGTATTCCGACGTACATCGGCGACGAAGACCTCGCCTCGCTGCGCGCGGCCGCGGCGGCGAACGGCGCGCTCACGGTCCGGCTGCGCCCGCTCGACGACCGCGACCACGTCGCGATCGCGATCGACGACCCCGCGGTGTTCTTCGACGCGCCCGAGTCGTGAGAACCACACTCGTGGGGTGTTCTCCCCGCGTGCGACTTCGACATGTTCATACTTGTGCGATCGCGATCATTAGTATGAACCGCGCAGAGAAGGCGGCCCTCCAGCTACAGGCGGTCGCCGTGTTGCGGATGCTGAAGGAGACGCGAACGTACGAGGAGCTGTCCGCGGTGACCGGGCTGCCCGCTGGCGACCTGAACCGGTACGTGAACGGGCACGTCCTGCCCGGCACCGACCGCGCGAGCGAGGTGGTCGAGTCGGTCGGGCGCGAGGCGCTCGCCGACGAGCTGGTCGCGCGCGTCGAGTTCGACGACGAGGGCTACGTCGACAACTCCGGCGTCGTCTTCGACCAGTCGTTCCTCGACCTCGTGGCGCCTGTGGCGGCGGAGACGTTCGAGTTCGAGTCGCCGGACGTGGTGTTGACGGCCGCGACGGACGGGATCACGCTCGGTGCGGCGATGGCCTCCTTCTTCGACGCACGCCTGGCGTACGCGAAGAAGTCGAAGGAGACCGCCGTCGAGGAGTTCATCGAGTCGCGCCAGCGGCTCGCTTCGGGCATCGAGCTCACCTACTACCTCCCCGCGAGCGCCATCGACGCCGGCGACACGGTGTTGGTCGTCGACGACCTGATCCGGTCGGGCGAGACCCAAGAGCTCCTCTTGGACATCGCGCTCCAAGGCGACGCTGACGTTACCGGCGTGTTCGCGCTCATCGCCGTTGGCGACGAGGGGATGGACCGCGCGCGAGCGATCACCGACGCGCCGGTCGGCGCGCTGACCACGTTCGAGTAGCCACGTTCGCGCATACTCTTCGAGAATAAACAGGACTTTTCCGCGTTTTAATGCGCGTTTGTGTATATCTGAGCGCTTCGTTCAGCAAAGCTTATCACTCGATCCCGGGGAACATCTACCCGTTCAATGGGCCTTTCAGACACGCTCGCCGAGCGGTTCGACGTGGAGTCGCACGGGTCGGACGTCCGCACCGAACTGGTCGCCGGGCTCACGACGTTCCTCGCGATGTCGTACATCATCGTCGTGAACCCGTTCATCCTGGCCGACGCGATCCAGATCCCCGGGTACGAGTTCTTCGAGGTGGTCCAGATGATCGCCATCGCGACCGTCCTCTCGGCGGCGGTGGGGACGGCCGTGATGGCGCTGTACGCGAACCGGCCGTTCGGGCTCGCGCCCGGGCTCGGGCTCAACGCCTTCTTCGCGTACACCGTCGTGCTGGGGCTCGGCGTGCCGTGGCAGACGGCGCTGGCCGCCGTCTTCGTCGAGGGGGTCCTGTTCATACTCCTGACCCTCGTCGGCGCGCGCGAGTACGTCATCCGGCTGTTCCCGGAGCCGGTGAAGCGCTCGGTCGGGGCCGGCATCGGCCTGTTCCTGCTTTTCATCGGGCTTCAGGAGCTCCAGATCGTCGTGCCGGACGAGGCGACGCTGGTCACGCTCGGCGGCGTCTTCGCGAACCCGTGGGCGATCCTCGGGGTCTTGGGGCTGGTGCTGACGTTCGTGCTGTGGGCGCGGAACGTCACGGGCGCCATCGTCATCGGCATCGCGACCACCTCGATTGCCGGCTGGGCGCTCACTCTCGGCGGCGTCTTCGCCCGCGGGACGGTCACGCCGGAGACGCTGCCGTCGGCACAGTACGACATCACGCCGCTCGCGGGCGCGTTCGTCGACGGGCTGGCGAACATCGACCCGCTCACGTTCGTGCTGGTCGTGTTCACGTTCTTCTTCGTGGACTTCTTCGACACCGCGGGGACGCTCATCGGCGTCTCGCAGTTCGGCGACTTCCTCGACGATGACGGCGACCTCCCCGACATGGACAAGCCGCTGATGGCCGACGCCGTCGGGACCACCTTCGGCGCGATGGTCGGCACCTCGACGGTGACGACGTTCATCGAGTCGTCCGCGGGCGTCGAGGAGGGCGGTCGCACCGGGCTCACCGCTCTGGTCGTCGCCGCGCTGTTCCTCGCGTCGCTCGCCGTGATCCCCGTCGTCGCCGCGATCCCCGAGTACGCCTCCTTCATCGCGCTGATCGTCGTCGGCGTGATGATGCTTCAGGGGCTCGTCGAGGTCGACTGGGACGATCCCGCGTGGGCCGTCTCCGCCGGGCTCACGGTCACCGTGATGCCGTTCGCCTACTCCATCGCCGACGGGCTGGCGGCCGGTATCGTCGCGTACCCGATCATCAAGCTCGCGGTCGGCGAGGGCGACGAGGTCGCGCTCGGGCAGTACGCCATCGCCGCGCTGCTGGCGGTCTACTACGTCCTCTCGACCGCCGATCTCATCCTCTGAGCGGGGCCGGGCGGGGCTCCTCCGGGCGCCCCGGCGGAGTCCTCTTGAAGCGTCGGAACGCAGACGGGAATGAGCGATCCGACCCATGTCTGACGCACCCGACGACGCCGACCGTTCCGTGACCGTCGCGGACCGCGAGGGACACGCGGGCGATCCGGTCCGCGAACTCGCGCTCGACTGCGTCGTGGCCGGCATCGAGGCGGCGCACCCGGCCGGAGTGGTCGACGACGCCCTCGCGCTGGACGGCGACCGGCTGACGGTCGCGGGCGTCGAGGACGCGAGCACGGCCCACGACGACGCGACGGCCGCCTACGACCTCGCCGCGTACGACCGCGTGCTGGTCGTCGGGGCGGGCAACGCGGCGGGCCACTTCGCGGCCGCGGTCGAGCGGCTCCTCGGCGGCCGGATAGCTGAGGGCGCGGTAGTCACGGACGACCCCGTCGAGACCGAGCGGGTCGCCGTCCTCCCCGGCGACCACCCGACGCCGAGCGAGACGGGCGTCGAGAGCGCCCGTCGGGTGCGGGCGCTCACGGCCGACGCCGGCGCCGACGACCTCGTGATTGGCCTGCTCACGGGCGGCGGGAGCGCGCTGCTGGCCGCGCCCGCCGACGGGATCGGGCTCGACGACCTGCGCGAGACGACCGAGGCGCTGCTGGCCAGCGGCGCGACTATCGACGAGATCAACGCGGTCCGCAAACACCTCTCGGCGGTGAAGGGGGGACGGCTGGCCCGGGCGGCCGCCCCCGCCGACGTCCTCGGTCTCGCGATCAGCGACGTGACCGGCGACGACCCGGCGGTGATCGCGAGCGGCCCGCTCTCGCCCGACCCGACGACCTACGCGGACGCGAACGCGGTCCTCGACCGGTACGGGGTCGACACCCCGGACGCCGTGACCGCGCGGCTCGATCGCGGCGCCGCAGGCGAGGTCGCGGAGACCCCCGAGACGGGCGACCCGGCGTTCGACGGCGTCGGGGTCCGGATCGTCGCGAGCGCGCGGACGGCCCTGAACGCGGCCCGGGAGGTCGCCGCGGCGCGGGGGTACGACCCGCTCGTGCTCTCCTCGCGGGTGCGCGGCGAGGCGCGGGAGGCGGCGAAGACCCACGCGGCGGTCGCCGAGGAGTGCCGGGCGGCGGGCGACCCGGTCGCTCCGCCCGCGGTCCTCCTCTCGGCCGGCGAGGTGACGGTGACGCTCGGGGCGGACCCCGGCGAGGGCGGGCCGAACGGGGAGTTCGCGCTGTCGGCGGCGGCCGAGCTCGACGCGTCGGGGCGCGACGGCGAGGGGATCGCCGTCGCGAGCGTCGACACCGACGGTATCGACGGCGCGACGGACGCGGCCGGCGCGCTGATCGACGACCGCCTCGTCGGCGACGGCCCCGAGGCCACCCTGGGCCGCGATGCGGCCGCGGCCGCGCTCGACGAGCACGACGCGTACCCGCTGCTCGACGGGGCGGACGCGCTGGTCCGCACGGGACCGACCGGGACGAACGTCAACGACCTGCGCGCGGTGGTGGTCGGCGGACGCGTTGCGGGGTCTGAGGCGAGCGGATCGCGTTCGGAAGGGACTAAGTGACGGCCGGCGAATTTTGCGGCATGCAGACGCTGCTCCTCAACGCGGACGACGTAGACGAGAACGCCGAGATGGACCGGGTAATCGACGCGGTCCGCGGCGCGTTTACCGCCTACGAGCGCGGCGACGCCAAGATGCCGGCGAAGTCGTACATCGACCTGCCCGAGTACAACGGCGACTTCCGGTCGATGCCCGCCTTCCTCGACGTCCGCGAGGAGGACGTCGCCGAGGAGACGGCGACCGGCGACGGGTGGGACGCAGCCGGGATCAAGTGGGTGAACGTCCACACCGACAACCCCGCCGACCACGACCTCCCGACCGTGATGGGGACGATGATCTACTCCGACCCCGAGACGGCGTTCCCGCTGGCGGTCCTCGACGGGACGACGCTGACGATGAAACGCACCGGCGCGGCCGCCGCGGTCGCGACCGACCACCTCGCCGTCCCCGACGCGAGTTCGCTCGGGATCGTCGGCGCCGGCGTCCAGTCGTACACCCAACTCGAAGCGATCTCGACGGTGCGGGACATCGAGGAGGTCGTCGTGAGCGACCTCGACGAGGAACGCGTCGCCGACTTCCTCGACGCCTTCGGGGACCGGTTCGACGTGCGCGCGGGCTCGGTCTCGGAGGCGGGCCACTGCGATATCCTCTCGACGGTGACGCCGGTCGAGAGTCCGATCGTCGGTCCCGAGGACGTGGGCGACCACACGCACGTCAACGCGATGGGCGCGGACGCGGAGGGGAAACACGAGCTCGCGGACGACCTCCTCGTCGACGCCACGGTCGTCATCGACGACCACGAGCAGTGCACCCACTCGGGCGAGATCAACGTCCCCTACGCCGCTGGGACGCTCACCGACGACGACATCTACGGCGAGATCGGCGAGATAGTCGTCGGCCGTCGGGCGGGCCGTCCCGGGACGCCGGGGACCCCCGCCGACGCCGACGGCGTGAGCGGCGTCAGCGTCTTCGACTCGACGGGGCTCGCGATTCAGGACGTGGCGGCCGCGCGCGTCGTCTACAAGCGCGCCGACGAGCTGGACAACGGGTACCCGTTCGACCTGCTGGGCCTTGACGGCTGAACGACGGGCCGCTTTTGTCTCCTCGCCGCGTACGCCGGCCGTGAGACTCGTCAGCGTCGCGGCGCTCGCGGAGAACCGGGTGATCGGGAGAGACGGCGAGGTGCCGTGGCCGCACATCGAGGCGGACGTGCGGCAGTACCGCGAGCGCGTCGCGGAGTCACCGGTGATTCTCGGCCGACGCACGTTCGACTCGATGCGCGGCGACCTGCCCGGACGCCGCCAGATCGTCGTGAGCCGGAGCGTCGACGCGGTCGACGCGCCGACGGCGCTCGTCGCGAGCGGCGTCGAGGAGGCGCTCGCGGCGGCCCGCGACGTCGTCGGGGACGCCCCCGCCGAGCGGGAGCGCGTGCCCGCCGAGACCAGTCCGGCGTCGGGGCCGGTCGAGGCGTCGGACGAGGGGGACGAGACGGTCTACGTCCTCGGCGGCGGCGGCATCTACGAGCTGTTCCAGCCGCACCTCGACGGGATGGCCCTCAGCCACGTCGAGGGCGCGTTCGACGGGGACACGTACTACCCGGCGTGGGACGAGGCGGAGTGGGACGTGGCCGAAGAGACGGCGTACGACCGGTTCACGCTGCGCGAGTGGGTCCGTCGGGCGCGCTGAGCGGGTTTCTCTCGGCCGTTTCGATCGCCCGCGACAGCGACTACGCCCCGCCGTCGCGCTCGGCCGCGTAGCGTTCGAGCTGGACGGCGGTGCTGTCGGCGAGGCGCTCGACCGCGGACTCGACCCCGTGCTCGCGGGCGTCAACCGACGCCTCGGCGGCGAGCGTCCGGACCGTGTCGAACGGACCGATCCGCGCGCCCGTCGTGGCCGCCGCGTCCTCGGCGTCGAGCAGCTGGTCTATCGCGGTGCGGTAGCCGGGGTTCTCGTCGAACCACCCCTGGCGGTCGAGCCGGTCGATCGCGCCCTCGTGGACCGGGAAGTAGCCGGTCTCGCGGTGCCAGCGCGCCTGCCGTTCCGGGGCCGCGAGCCAGGCGAGGAACGCCGCGGCGGCGCGCTGCTCCGCCGGCGACGCGCCGTCCGCGACCCACAGCGATCCCCCGCCGACGACGACGCCGTGCCGCTCGTCGGCGACCGGGAAGTAGCCGACGCCGACCGAGAAGGAGGCGCCCTCCCGCACGTCGACCATCGCGGAGGTGGAGCCGATGAGCATCCCGGCGCGCCCCTCCTGGAACGCCTCGCGGGCCTGCCCGCGGGCCTCGATGCCGGGGTCGTGGTACAGGCCGTCGGCGGCCATCTCGGCGATCCAACGGTAGATCCGCTCGCCGACGGGTCCGTCGAACCGGCTCTCCGCCGGCGTGCCGCCCCGACCGTTGTCGGCGTCGACGAGGGGTTCGCCGGCCTCGGCGAACCACTGCTCGATAAACCACGAGTACGTCGCGAACGTGATCCCCGTCTCGGTCGCGCCGCGCTCGACGAGCCGCTCGGCACAGCGCCGGACCTCGTCGAACGTCTCGGGCGGGTCGTCGGGGTCCAGTCCGGCCCGCTCGAACGCCGCCCGGTCGTAGTACAGCACGGGCGTCGACGCGTTGAACGGCATCGAGTGGAGCACCCCGTCCGTCCGGTAGTAGTTCGCGACGGGGTCGAGCAGGTCGGCGGCGTCGAGGGCGACGCCGGAACCGCTCGCGGCGGCGGGCCCGCCTCGGGCGACGCGCCCGGATTCGGCGTCGAGGAGGCGCTCGACGGGCGTGAACGCCCCGCTGTCGAGCGCGCGCTGGGTGCCGATCTCGTAGAGGTGGGCGATCGCCGGCGGCTCGCCCCGGTCCGCCGCCGCGAGCGTCGCCTGGAACGCGCCGCGGTAGCTTCCCTTCGAGGCGGGGCGGACCGCGACCCCGTCGGTCTGAGCGGCGAACTCGGCGGCGAACTCGTCGAGGAGCCGCGCCTTGCGGCCGCCGAACGCGTGCCAGAAGTCGAGGACGACCGCGTCGTCGTCGGCGGTCCCGTCGGCGTCGTACGCGTCGAGCGCGTCGTCTAAGGTCCCGGTCCGGTCGGCGAGCGTCGACGCGCCGGCGGCCACCTCCGCCAGCGACGTCTTCTGCGCGTGCGCGACCGCGGTGGCGTCGCCCGCGTCCGCGGCCGTCTCCTCGGCGAGGTCGCCGACCGACTCGACGGCGTCGACCACCGCCTCGATCGAGGTCGCCTGGTCGTCGGTCGCGTCGCGGATCTCCGCGACGCCGCTCGTCGTCTCCGAGACGTCGTCGGCGAGGTCGGTGAACGCCTCCAGCGCCGCCTCGGCCGTGCGGATCCCCTCGTCGGCGCGCTCGCGCATCTCGGCCATCTCGTCGACGGTCGCGTCCGTCTCCGCGCGAACCGACCGTATCGACGACTCGATCTCGCCGGTCGCCTCTCGCGCCTCCTCCGCGAGGCCCTTGACCTCCTCGGCGACCACCTCGAAGCCGGCCCCGGCCTCGCCGGCGCGGGCGGCCTCGATCGAGGCGTTGAGCGCGAGGATGTTCGTCTCGTCGGCGATGTCCTGGATCAGGTCGGTGACGTCCTCGATCGCCGCGACCTCCGACTCCAGCGTTTCGACCCGTTCGAGGGCCTCCTCGGTCCGCTCGTCGACGACGCGGAGGTCCTCGATCGCGGCCGTCGCGGCGTCGGTCCCCTCGTCGGCCCGCTCGGCGACGTCGGCCGCGGTCTCGGCCACCTGATCCGCGGAGGCGGCGACCTCCTCGGTGGCGGCCGAGACGGTCTGGAGCTCGCTCGTCGCGGCCGCGATGTCGTCGCGCTGGCGGGTCGCGGCCGACTCGATCTCGTCGACCGCGGCGTACACCTCTTCGCTCTGGTCTTTCGCCCGGTCGACGTTCGACCGGACGTGCTCGGTCGCGCCAGCGACCTCGTCGCCGAAGCCGTCGGCGTCGGACACCGTCTCCGCGACCCCCTCGACGAACTCGTTGAGCGTCGCCGCGAGCGCCGCCGCCTCGCCGTCGGTCTCCGCGGCCGGGAACCGGGCCCCGAGGTCGCCGTCGGCGAGCCGCTCCGCGACCTCCCGGAACGCCTCGGCCGGCACGTCGCCGTCGGACGTTCCCGACGGGTGCGCCGCCTCCGACGAGACGCCGCCGTCGGTGGTCGCGTCGGGGTCTGTCGTCGAGCGGTCTCCGTCGGCGGCACCGCGATCGGACGTGCCGCGATCGGAGCCTGTGCGTGCGTCGTCACTGTTCATTTGTCGTCACTCTCCGGCCGGGGTACATAAGATCGAGAGTCAGATTATTCCGACTGATAGCGACCGCGCGGACGGGAGGGGCGGGCGGGAGCGAGCGCGACCGGCGATGCCTGCTCAGGCCGACGGCTCCGCGTCGTCGACGGGCTCCGCGAAGCCGAACCGCGGCTTGACATCGGTGACCTCGACCGCGAGCGTCTCGCCGACGTCGGCGTCGACGAACAGGGTGTAGCCGTCGACGTAGGCGATGCCGTCGCCCTCGTCGCCCTCCTCCTCGACGGTCACCTCGATCCGGTCGCCCTCGGCGACCGGCGAGGTGGTGTACCCCTTCGCGACGAGGTACACCTCCGAGGAGGCGTCCCGCGAGGCGGGCGGCGAGACGGTCCGGACGTACTGGAACGACTCGCTCACGTCGTCGCGGAAGGCGTCGAGGTCCTCGCCCTGGAACACCTTCACGACGAAGTCGCCGCCGGTCGCGAGCAGTTCGTCGGCGGTGTCGAGCGCCTGCCGCGCGAGGTGGACCGACCGGGCGTGGTCGAGGGAGTACTCGCCGGTCATGTTCGGCGCCATGTCGCTCGCGACGACGTCCGCGCCGCGCTCGCCGACCGCCTCGCGCAGGTAGTGCCGGGTGCGCTCCTCGGTCATGTCACCGCGGATCGTCTCGACGTCGCCCTCGTCGAGGTCCTCGATGCGCTGGAGGTCGACGCCGACGACGGTGCCGCCCTCCCCGACCTCCTCGGCGGCGACCTGGAGCCACCCGCCGGGCGCGGCCCCGAGGTCGACCACGGTGTCGCCGGGGGCGAGGAGGTCCGCCTCCTCGTCGAGCTGTTTCAGCTTGTAGGCGGACCGGGCGCGGTACCCCTGCTGTTTGGATCGGTTGTAGTAGTCGTCTTTCCCGCTCATGGCGTCATCACCGCAGGCGGACGCGGGGCCACCGAGATCGGGGTGGAGGTAGCGCTCATACCCGTAACGACGGGGGCGACCGGGAAATGAACGTCGGATGCGGGCGACGGCGGCACAGTGCGACTCGACCGAGATCCGCCGCGGCGTCTCACCCGGAATTTCGCCGTGATGAGCGGAGACACATCGGTTGCGGGCGTCAATTGTTTTTTCAGCATCCGGCCTTTACGATGGCTGTTCAGATGACCACCGCAGGCGAGTCGACCGGCTCCACGGCCCGGCCGCGGGCGGACCTGCGCGCCGAGTTCGCCGACTGCGACCTCGACCGCCACCTCGCGCTGTTTTACGAGTCGACGGCGACCCAGCTCGACACCGTGGCCGCGTTCCTCTCGTACGGGCTCGAGACCGGGCATCGGTGCGTGTACCTCGTCGACGCGAACCCCCGATCGCGGATCGAGAACGCGCTGCGCGCGGAGGGCGTGGACGTGGCGGCAAAGCTCGACGCCGGGGACCTCGCGATCCGCGACGCGTCGGAGGTGTATCTCGACGAGGGCTTCGAACGCGACGGAACCGTCGCCGAGCTGCGGTCGGAGGCGGAGCGGAGCGCCGCCGAGGGGTACGAGGGGATGTGGGTCGCCGGCGAGAACACGTGGGCGTTCGACGGCGAGACATCGTTCGACGAGGTCGTCGACTTCGAGGTCGCGTTCGACGCCGCGTGTCCCGACTTCGCGGTGACTGCGCTGTGCCAGTACGACCTCCGTCGGTTCGACGAGGCGGCGGCCGCGAAGGCGCTTCGAACCCACCAGCAGATCGTTTACGACCGCACGCTGTGTGAGAACCCGTTCCACGTCTCCCCCGAGGAGTACCGCTCCGAGGAAGGGGGGGGCCGACGCCCGGATCATGCTGAAGCAGGCTCGCGGGATCGCGGAAAGCAACCGAGAGCTTCGTCGGCGCGAGCAGCGGCTCAGTGTGCTCAGCAGAGTGTTACGCCACAACATCCGGAACGACCTCAACGTCGTTCGTGGGGCACTCGAAGACTTGACGGGAAGCGAGTCGCTGACCGCCGCGGAGGCCGACCTCGTCGCCGCCGCCGCGAGACACGCGGACGCCGTCATCGAAACGGCCGAGAAGGCCCGGTACATCCAGCAGACCATCGGGAGTTCGGAGGTCGAGCCAACCCCTCTCGGGCCGGTGATCGAGCGGGCGGTCGAAGAGGTGCGGTCGGAGCACCCGAACGCACGGATCCGGACCCCCGACTCCTCGGATCAGGTCGTCCTCGCGGACGTGAACCTCGACATCGCCCTCGAAGAGGCGATCCGGAACGGAATCGTCCATCAGGACGATCCGGCGCCGACGGTCTCCGTCGCGGTGTCGACCCCAGCGAGCGAGCGGGTTCGCGTCGAGGTTCGGAACCCCGGGTCGATACCCGACCACGAGCTCCGGTGTTTCCGCGAGAGGGGTGAGACGCCGCTGGCCCACGGGAGCGGGCTGGGGCTCTGGCTCGTTCGATGGATCGTCGAGTCGGCTCACGGGACGGTCGAGTTCGCCAACGACGACGACCGAACGCGGGTCCGGTTCGACCTGTACCGGGTCGCCGACTGAACGCCGATCAGCCACCGTCGACCCGGGTCCGGCCGACTCGCCGCCCCTCGTCCGCGCCTGCGCCGTCGACCGCGAACCCCAACGCCGCGTAGAACTCAGCTAGGTCGGCGTCGAACCGGGCGGTGACGGTCTCGACCGCGGGGTCCGACTCGGCCCGATCGACCGCGGCCGCGACGAGCCGGGAGCCGATCCCCTCTCCTCGGCGCACCTGCCTGACCGCGACGGCGTCGACGTGGAGCCGGTCGGGATCGGGCCGCACGGCGACCAGCGCGCCGACGACTCCGCCGGTGCGCGTCGAGCGCGCGACGATGACGTCTCCGGCCGCGATGCGGTCGTCGACGGTGGCGGCGTCGGTCTCCAGCACCGCGGCGTCGAGGATCCGGAGGACGTCGAGCCGGTCGGCCGCGGTCGCCGGCTTCACGGTCACGTCCTCCGGCGCGGTCGGAAGGTCTCGGTCTTCGGTCACGCGTCGCCCGTCGCGCCGCCCTTGATCAGCCGGAGCACTCGGACCTCCTCGGCGTCGACGACGCGGTCGCCCGGGACCGGCGAGCCGTCGACGAGCGCCGACGCCTCCTGCGGGTGGTAGCCCGCGGCGCGGATCAGGTCGTCGTACGTCGCGTCGGCGGCGAGGCTGTACTCGTCGACCCCCTCGCCGACGACCTCGACGGTCACGTCCATGAGCGCGGTAGCGGGCGGGCGGGCGTCAATCGCACGGTTTCGGCGGGGCGCGTCGAACGGCTCAGCCGGCGTCGGGGGCGCGGCCGTTCCACTTCCAGAGGAACCACCCGACTGCGGCGGCGATCGCGACCGTCGCCAGCGCGCCGGGGCGGGGGACCGCGCCGGTCCACGCGTTAACGACGATCAGGCCGCTCGCGGCCGCCGAGACGCTGAGGACCGCGGCCGCGTCGCGGGCGAGGTCCGCCTCGCGCTCCGGCGGGAGGTCGCCGTCGTAACCGGCGATCAGGTCCACGGCGCCGCGGCGACAGATCGCCCACGCGAGGAGGAGACAGAAGCCGGTGACGTGGCCGACGACGACGGTTTCGACGATTGCCATGGCGGAGGGAAATGCTGCGGCGTGGCGGGGGAGTTGATCCGGCGGGAGCGATTCGAGCGGTCCGGCCGGCTCAGCCGTCCAACTCTTCGCGGAGCAGCCCGTTCACCTGACCGGGGTCGGCGCTGCCGCCGGTCGCCTGCATCACCTGGCCGACGAGGAAGTTGATCGCGCCCTCGTCGCCGTCGTGGTAGTCGCTCACGGCGTCGGGGTTCTCGTCGATGGCGGCCGCGACGGCGGCCTCGACCTCGCCGCTCTCGGCCTTGCCGAGGTCCTCGCGGTCGATGACCGTCTCGGGGTCGTCGCCCTCGTCGAGCATCTCGCGGAGCACGACCTCCTCGGCGTTCTTCACGGTCAGCTCGTCGGCGGCGACGAGCTCGATCAGGCGGGTGAACTCGTCGAGCCGCCCCTCCACGTCCGTGATCGCCATCTCGCGGTAGTTGAGCTCGCCGAGCAGGTTGTCGGCGACCCACGTCGCGGCGAGGTCGGGGTCGAACTCGCTCGCCACGTCCTCGAAGAAGTCCGCGACCGCCTTCGTGGAGGTGAGCTTGGAGGCGGCCTCGCGGTCTAACCCGTACTCCTCGCGGAAGCGCTCGCGGCGGGCGTCGGGGAGCTCCGGGATCGCGATCTGTTCCTTCCAGTCGGCCACCTCAAGCGCGGGCAGGTCGCCCTCGCGGAAGTAGCGGTAGTCCTTCTCGGCCTCCTTCGACCGCATGCCGACGGTGACGCCGCGGTCCTCGTCCCAGTGACGCGTCTCCTGTTCGATCTCGCGGCCGCGCCGGAGGACGTTCTCCTGTCTGGTGACCTCGTAGGCGAGCGCCTGCTCCGCGCCCTTGTGGCTGGAGATGTTCTTCACCTCGGCGCGGTTCACGTCGTCGAGCGCGTCGCCCGTGATCGACCCGTCGTCGGCAACGTACTCGGCGGGGACGAGCGAGACGTTAGCGTCGACGCGCAGGCTCCCGTCGCGGCCGGGGTCGAACACGCCGAGGTACTCCAGGACCTCCTCCAGCTTCGCGAGGAACGCGCGCGTCTCGGCCGGCGAGCGGAAGTCCGGCTCCGTGACGATCTCCATCAGCGGCGTGCCGGCGCGGTTGTAGTTCACCAGCGTGTGGGTCGCCGACTCGATGGAGCCGCCGGCGTGCTGGAGGCTGCCGGGGTCCTCTTCGAGGTGCGCGCGGGTGATCCCGATCGTCCGCGGGTCGCCGTCGACGCGGACCTCCAGCTCGCCGTCGGCGCAGATCGGCGCGTCGTACTGGGTGAGCTGGAAGTTCTTCGGGAGATCGGGGTAGTAGTAGTTCTTCCGGTGGAACGTGGTCGTCTCGGGGATGTCGGCGTCGATCGCCTTCCCGACCTTCACCGCGGCCTCGACGGCGGCCTCGTTGAGGACGGGGAGCGCGCCCGGTAGCCCGAGGCAGGTCGGACAGGTGCGCGTGTTCGGCGCCTCGTCGTCCTCGGGCTCCGTCGAACAGCCGCAGAAGATCTTCGTGTCGGTCTCGAGCTGGACGTGGACCTCCAACCCGATCACGACCGTCCGGTCCGTCGTCGCGGCCTGCGTACTCATTACCCGCCCGTTGTGAGCGGGTCGCCTAAATCGTGTCGGGACAACGGCCGCCGGGGCGAACGCCCGACGACGCTCTCAGATCCGAAAACCCGGTGGGAACGATTATTAGGAGGCCGCTCGTACCTTGCGCGATGAGTGAACCGACGACCTTCGCGGGCCCCGGCCGGGCCAGTGCGACGACGCGCCAGCGGCCGCCGCTCGGTCGCGCGAGACGAGCGGCCAACAGGGTGGATGGCCGCTGAGGGACCCGCCGACCGTGGGCGACCGCCGCGGTGCCGTCCCGTAACGGATGTCTGGTGAGCCGACGCTCCACCTCGGCGAGCCGGTGGACGCGGCGTGGGGAGAGCTCCCCGCGGAGACGCGCGTCCGCCGAGCGAGCGAGGTCGCGAGCGACGCGGACCGGGACCCGGACCGGAGCGTCGATCCGGCGAGGGTCGTCGTCAGGCTGTTCGACGACGAGACCCGAGGTGACCGCGACGCGCCGGAACTGAACGGCGACGGGGCCGCGGGCCGGGGGCTCTCGGTCGAGCGCGACGCGGCCGCGCTCGACCGCCTCGAATCGGTCCGCAACCGCTACCCGGACGCGGCCGTGCTCGCCTACTCGGCGGGCGACGACGCGGACGCAGCCATCGACGCGAGCCGGCTCGGGATCGAGTACGTGTCCGGGCGACGGCTCGCGGCCGATGGCGAGACGCTCGCCGACCGCGTGGAGGCGATCGATGGCGGACGCGACGACCGCGACGGAGCGGGGACAGGGCCGGCACACGACGGACCCGGACCGGAACCGACGACCGCGGGCGGGCGGGAGTTCCTCGAACCGTTCGTGCGGATCGTCTCGGACCGGTGCGCCGACCTCGACGAGCAGGTCGACGCCCTGCTCGACCTCGGGCGAGACTACCTCGACCTGTCGATCGGCTACTCGTCGCGGGTCGAGGGCGACCGGATCGAGATCCAGCGGTACCGGGACTCGACCGGGCTCGTGGAGTCGATCGCGGCGGACGAGCTCGACGGCGACGGGACGCTCCCGCTGGAGCTGACCTACTGCCGGCGAACGGTTCGCGGCGGTGCCGGCGCGGGACCGGAAAGCGACGGGGCGCCCGGAAGCGGCGAGGAGAGCGGAGGCGACGGAGCGACCGAAGGCGGGTCGGAGACCGGAGGCGACGGCGCGGCCGAGGGCGACTCGGGCGTGGTCACGATCACCGACCCGGAGGCGGCGGGGCTGGCCGGCGATCCGGCGTACGAGCGGTCCGGCGTCGGCAGCTACGTCGGCGGTCGGGTCGTCGTCGACGGCGAGGTGTACGGGACGCTCTGTTTCCTCGACGTCGAGCCCCGCGACCGCCCGTTCGACGCGTCGGAGCGGCTGTTCGTCGAACTGCTCGCGGAGTGGCTCGGCGGCGCGATCGAGCGCGAGGTGGTCCGCGAGGAGCGGGCGGCGGCCGTCGACCGGTTCGAGGAGACGCTCGACCGGATCGAGGACGGGTTCTTCGCGCTCGACGACGAGTTCCGGTTCACCTACGTGAACGAGGCCGCCGCGACCCTGCTCGACCGCGACGCCGACGAGCTGATCGGCGCCGACATCTGGGCGGAGTTCCCGGCGGCGCTCGGGCGGAAGTACGAGCGGAACTACCGACGGGCGATGGAGACCCAGGAGGTCGTCTCCTTCGAGGACCGGTACGAGCCGCTCGACCTGTGGACCGACGTGACCGCCTACCCCTCGCCCAACGGGCTCTCCGTGTTCTTCGCCGACGTCTCCGAGCGGAAGCGCCGCGAGCAGACGCTCGAACGGCTGCTCGGGACCGTCGAACGCGTCCAGCGGGAGAGCGATGCGGACGGGGTCGCCGAGCGGCTGGTCGAGGCCGCGGACCAGATCCTCGGCTACCAGATAAGCGGCGTGCGGCTCTTCGACGAGGACGCGGACCTGCTCCGCCTCGCCGCCACGAGCGAGGGGATCGGCGACGCGTTCGCCGCCAGCCGGGACCCGCGACCGCCGAGCGAGGGGATCACCGGTGCGGTGTTCCGAGACGGCGAGACGTGGGTGTGCGACGACCTCGCGACCGACGAGCGGCTCGCGTCGATCGGCGGCGGCCCGTCGAACGGCGACCGGACCGAGTACCACGGGATGCGGTCGTTCGTCGCGGTTCCGCTCGGGGACCACGGCGTGTTCATCGTCGGGTCCAGGGAGCCGGACGCCTTCGGCGAGAGCGACGTCAGCGTGCTCGAACTGCTGGCGACGAACGCCGTCGCCACGATGGACGCCAACGACCGGCGCCGGCGGCTCCGGACCTACGAGGACGCGCTGAAGAACGTCGACGACATGGTGTGCGTCCTCGACGGCGACGGCGCCGTCACCTACGCCACCGGGCCGTTCGCCGAGTGGGTCGGCGCCGGCGGCACCGGGGACATCGTCGGTCGGCGGCTCGACGCGCTCGTCGCCCCGGACGACGCGGAGCGCGTGGTAGACGCGGTCGGCGCGCTCACCGGCACACCGGCCGAGGTCGCGGGCGGTCGAGAGCCGACGAGGACGGTCGACCTGAGCGTCGAGCGCGACGGCGATCGCGGACCGCGGCACGGCCGACTCCGGCTGTCGTCGCTGTCCGACCGCGGGGGCGGCGTCGTCGGATCGCTGTCGGACACGACCGACCTCTTCCGGACGCGGACCGAGCTGTCGGCCGAGCGCGACCGCTTCCGGCGGCTGTTCGACCGCATTCCCGACCCGGTGATAGAGGTCGTCTTCGAGGACGACGAGACGGTGATCGACGGCGCCAACCCGGCGTTCGAGACGCAGTTCGGCGTGGACGAGGCGGCGCTGCGCGGCCGGACGATCGAGGCGTTGGACATCCACGACTACCGGCTGGGAGACAGCGTCGAGGCGAGCGTCGTCGAGGCGGCGGACCTCGACGCGCTGGTCCGCGAACACGGCTTCGCCGCGGAGGAGATCAGACGACAGACCGTCGAGGGGCCGCGGGAGTTCCTCTTCCGCGGCTTCAGCTACGAGACCGAGGGCGACCGGCGCGCCTTCGGCATCTACACCGACATCACCGACCGGAAGCGCCGCGAACGCTACGTGCGGATCGTCAACCGGATCCTCAGGCACAACCTGCGGAACGAGCTGAACGTCGTGTTCGGCTTCGCCGGCGAAATCGCCGATCGGACCGACGACGACCGGATCCGCGACTACGCCCGGCGGATCGAGACCACGGGCAAGCGGCTGACCGACGTCGCCGAGGGGGCCGGGACCCTCCGGGGGATCGTCGAGGAGGGGTACGCGACCGACCCCGAGCCGGTCGACGTGGGACCGATCGTCGAGGCGGTCACCGCGCGACACGCGGCCGATCGGCCGGACACGCGGATCACCGCCGACGTGCCGGCGGGGATCGCGGTGCGCGGCGACGACCGCCTCTCGGTCGCGATCGATCACCTCGTCGAGAACGCGGTCGAACACGGCGGCGACGCGCCGCGCGTCGCGGTGAGCGCCGAGCGCGACCCGGACGGCGGGGTCGTGCGTGTGAGCGTCGCGGACGACGGGCCGGGAGTACCGACCGCGGTACGGGAGGTGATCACCGGCGCCCGCGAGGTGACCCAGCTACAGCACAACACCGGCGTGGGGCTGTGGATCGCCGCGTGGGTCGTGGAGGCGTACGGCGGCGAGATCCGGTTCGACGACGGCCTCGGCGGCGGGGGAACGACCGTGACGCTCGTCCTGCCGGCGGCGGAGTGAGCGGGGCGGGAAGGAGACGAACCCCCTCCGCGTTCCGACCAGTTTATTGTCGGCCGCGGCCCTTCTCGGCGTATGACCGACGACGACCGACGACGCGAGCTGATCGCGGCGCTCACCGCCGCCGACGCCGTCCGGTTCGGCGAGTTCGAGCTGTCCCACGGCGGGACGAGCGACTACTACGTCGACAAGTACCTCTTCGAGACCGACCCGGACGCGCTGACGCTCGTCGCCGAGGCGTTCGCCGACCGGCTGGCCGACGCCGACGCGAAGCTGGCGGGAGTCGCGCTGGGCGCGGTCCCGCTGGTGGCGGTGACGGCCGCCGAGCTCGGTCGTCCGTACGTCATCGCGCGCAAACAGGCGAAGGAGTACGGCACGGGCAACCGGATCGAGGGGCGCCTCGGCGACGGCGAGGAGGTCGTCGTGATCGAGGACATCGCCACCACGGGGCAGTCCGCTGTCGACGCGGTCGAGGCGCTGCGGGAGGCGGGCGCGACGGTGGACCGCGTGCTGGTCGTCGTCGACCGCGAGGAGGGCGCGGAAGCGCTGCTCGCCGAGCACGACATCGAGCTGGAGTCGCTGCTCACGGCGACCGAACTGCTGGCGGAACGGGACGAGAACGCGGAGTAGCGGCGATAGCGGCGGTCGTCGCGGGAGCTACGCCTCGGCCGCGTCCACCGTCGGCACCGCGACGCGGTCGAGCACGTCGGCGATCACGTCGCGCTCGTCGACGTCGTTGACGGCCGCGTCCGGCGTCAACACGAGCCGGTGGGCGAGCGTCGGCTGCGCGACCCGCTTCACGTCGTCGGGCGTGACGAACTCACGGCCGGCGATCACCGCCGCCGCGCGGGCGGTCTCGAAGAGGCGCTGTGTCCCCCGCGGGGAGACGCCGGCCTCGACGCGGCGGTCCTCCCGGGTCGCCCGCGCGAGCGCCGCCGCGTAGCGGAGCAGATCGTCCTCGACGCGGACGGACTCCGGCACCTCCCGCAGCGCCGCCACGGAGTCGGGATCGAGGACGCGCTCGACCGTCGGCGACTGCTCGACGCGGCCGGCGCGCCGCCGGAGGAGCTCTAACTCGCCGTCCTCGTCCGGGTAGCCGATCGAGGTCTTGATCGTGAACCGGTCGAGCTGGGCCTCCGGCAGCGGGAACGCGCCCTCGCTCTCGACCGGGTTCTGCGTCGCGATCACGTAGAAGGGGCTCGGCAGGGCGTGCGTCTCGCCGTCGACGGTCACCTGCCCCTCCTCCATCGCTTCCAGGAGAGCGGCCTGCGTCTTCGGCGGGGCGCGGTTGATCTCGTCGGCGAGCACGACGTTCGCGAAGATCGGCCCCGGCGAGAAGCTGAAGGAGCCGTCGCGCTCGTCGAACACGTTTGTGCCGGTGACGTCGGCCGGCAGGAGGTCCGGGGTGAACTGAATCCGCGAGAACTCCAGACCGAGCGCGGTCGCGAACGAGCGCGCTGAGAGGGTCTTTCCGGTGCCCGGCACGTCCTCCAGGAGGACGTGGCCGCGGGCGAGGATGCCGAGGGTGACGCGGTCGAGGAACTCGCGGTCGGCGACGACCGCACCGCCGACCTCGCTCACGACGCGGGCGCAGGCGTCGGCCGCTTCGGGGACGTCCATATCCACCGCACGGGAGCCGGGCCGAAAAGCGTTGTCGGCGGAACGGTGGGGTGACGGACCGGCGGTCCGAGACCGCGCCGCGACCGCGATCGAAACGCATAACAGCGGAACCGGCCAACGTCGAGTCGAGCCGAGGTAGCCTAGCCTGGCCAAGGCGGTAGATTCGAAATCTACTGTCCATTCGGACACCGGAGTTCAAATCTCCGCCTCGGCGCTTCTCTCAGTTTCGCCCGGCGAGCGACAGCGCCGCCGTTGCGCTCCGGGCGATGCGCCTACCCGATCAGCGCGGCCGCGAGGAACATGCCGCCGGCGGCCGCCGGCGGGATGGTGAGGTTGTCGTCGACCGCCACGCCGCGGATGAGCGGCGGGAGCCCGTCGGCGATCGCCGCGGGGATCGCCCCCGCGAGCGCGACGATCACGCCCGGATCGGGGCCGAACTCGGGGATCGCGTACGGGACGGCGATCCCGAAGCAGACGAACACCATCGCCGCCACCACCGGGAGGCGCTTCGGCTCCGTCGCCGCGTTCTCGCCGAGCCCGCCGCTTATCGGGTCGCCGACGGAGAGCATCCACATCGCGGGTACGGCGAAGACGGGCGCGAAGACGAGCGCGGTCGCCGCCATCCCGGCCTGATACAGCGCGTACCCAGCGATCCCGTCGGCCTCGTAGTCGCGGACGAGCGCGTCGTACAGCGGGGCGAGCGGACCGACGGAGTCGGCGAGCCGCAGCGCTTCGAGAGCCCCGGCGATCGCGACGCTGAGGATCAGCAGTCGCCCGGTGGTCTCCCAGGAGATCCAGCCAAGTAAGAACGGGACCGGGTACAGCGTGCCGCTGGCGTGGACCAGCCGCCGCTCGAACTCCACGCGCTCGCGCCACGCGGCGGCCGGGAGACGCACGCCCTCAGTTCCCCGCCGTCTCGACGTCGGTGTCGACCGCGTCGTACCGGTCGGCGACGGACGCGAACGGCTCGCCCTCCCGGAGCGCCGTCAGCTCGTCGGCGAGGTGCGCGACCGGGATCCGGACCTGCGCCGCGGAGTCGCGCTCGCGGAGCGTGACGGTGTCGGGCCCGTCGCCCTCGATCCCGTCGCGGTCGACGGTGACGCAGAACGGGGTGCCGACCTCGTCCTGCCGGCGGTAGCGGCGGCCGATCGAGCCGGAGTCGTCGTACGCGACCGCGAGCCCGGCGGCCCGCAGGTCGGCCGCCACCTCGTCGGCGAGCCCGGTCAGGCGGTCGTCGTTGGTGACGAGCGGGAAGACGGCGGCGTCCTGCGGCGCGACCTCGGGTTCGAGCGAGAGGTAGGTGCGCTCCTCGCCGTCAACCTCGTCCTCGCTGTAGGCGTGCGCGAGCAGCGTCTGGACGGTCCGGCCGACGCCGAACGACGGCTCGACGACGTGGGGCGTGATGTGCTCGCCGCTCTCGGTCACCGCCTCGACCGAGAAGTCCGCGACGTCGACGTCGACCGCGTGCGTCTCGGCGTCGTCGCCCTCGCCGACCGTCACCTCGACCGTCTCGCCGTCGAACGCGTCGGGGTCGCGCTCCGCGAGGGCTTCGAGCGCCTCGGCGACCGCGGCGGCGTCGCCGCCGAACTCCGGGCCGAGGACGGACATGTCGGGGTCGACGGTCGCGCGCTCGACCGTCTTCGGCTCGTCGTACCGTTTGAACACTGTAAACGAGTCGTCGCCGTACTCGTCGTGCTTCGAGAGGTCGTAGTCGCCGCGGTACGCGAAGCCGGCGATCTCGATCCAGTCACCGTCGACCTCGCTCTCGGCGTCCCAGCAGTCGGCGGCGTAGTGGGCGCGCTCGCCGGCGAGGTGCTGGCGGAAGCGGAACCGGTCGAGGTCGACGCCGACGCGCTCGTACCACTCCTGCGCGACGCCGAGGTAGTAGCCGACCCACGGGGAGCCGATGACGCCCTCGTCGACCGCCTCGCCGACCGTCGTGTCGAGGTAGTCGCCGTCGTCGGCCTCCTGCTCCGTCGCGGGGTAGAGGCGGACCTCCACGTCGCGCACGCGGTCGAGCGGCGGCTCGTCCGCCTCGGGGTCGATGAACTGCTCCAACTCGGCCTGCGTGAACTCGCGGAGGCGGAGGAGCCCGCCGCGCGGCGAGATCTCGTTGCGGTAGGCCGGGCCGATCTGGGTGATCCCGAACGGGAGGTTCCCGCGGGCGTACTCCTTCAGCCGCGGGAACTCCACGAAGATCCCCTGGGCCGTCTCCGGCCGGAGGTAGCCGGGTTGGGCGTCGCCGGGGCCGATGTCGGTCGCGAACATGAGGTTGAACGCCTCGACCGGCTGGCCGGCGAGTTCGGTGCCGCAGGCGGGACAGGCGATGTCGTTGTCGGCGATGAGCTCGGCGACCTCTTCGCCGGGCAGCGCCTCGGCGTCCTCGATCTCCGTGACGTCCTCGACGAGGTGGTCGGCGCGGTGGGACGCGCCGCACTCGGGGCACTCGACGAGCATGTCGTCGAACCCCTCCAGGTGGCCGGAGGCCTCGAACACGGCCTCTGGCATCACCGTCGGCGCCTCGATTTCGCGGTTCCCCTCGCGGATGGTAAACCGGTCGCGCCACGCGTCCTCGACGTTCCGCTTGAGCGCCGCGCCCTGCGGGCCGAACGTGTAGAAGCCGGCGGTGCCGCCGTAGGCGCCGTTCGATCCGAAGAAGAAGCCCCGGCGCTTCGCGAGCTCGGCGAGCACGTCCGCGGCCATTATAACCCCTCCAGCAGGTCGACGTCTCGGACGATCCCGTCCAGATCGGTGCCGGAGACGAGCGGGACCTGCTCGATGTCGTTGCTGATGAGCTCTTGAGCGACCTCCTTGGCCGTCCGCGTGGCGTTGACGGTGATGAGGTCCTCGGTCATGAAGTGGCGGACCGCCTCCGCGGGGATCTCGACGTTCCGGGTCGGGAGGTAGCGCGCGCCCGTCGCCTTGATCCCCTCCCACGACCAGTCGGAGTCCTGGTCGGCGATCGAGTCGCCGGTGCTCGCCTCGCCCTCGACGACGCGGGCGACCTCCAAGATGTCGACCTCGGTGAGCATCCCCGCGGTCGCGGCGTCGTCGTCGAGGACGACCGCGTACGGTACCCCCGAGAGCGCGATCTCGCGCTCGGCGACCGGCAGCGGCGTGTCGGTGTGGGTCGCGTTGACCGCCCGGGTCGCGAGCTCGCCCACGCGCGTCTCGCCGTCGACCTCGCCGCGGGCGATCGCCCGCACCACGTCGGTGACGGTGACGATACCGACGAGCTCGTCGCCGTCGACCACGGGGAGCCGGCGCGAGCCCTCGGCGGCCATCGTCCGGGCGGCGTCGACGATGTCGGCGGCGGCCCCGACGGTGGGGACCTCGCGCATCAGCAGCGCGAGCTGGTCCTCGTCCGGCTGTTCGATCAGGTCGTCGCGCGTGACGAGCCCGCGGTACACCTCGTCGCCGTCGACGTCCTTCACGACGGGCACGGACGAGAAGCCGTGCTCTTGGATGTACTCTAACACGTCGTTGCGGCTCCCGGGTATCTCGACGACGACGAGCTCCGAGCGGGGCGTCATGGCGTCTGCGACGTTCATGCCCGTCTTTCAGCGTGACACCTCTTGTATACTGCGAAGGTGTGCGGAGCCGGACCACCGGCACGCGAGGCCGGGCGGCGACACGCGGGAGCGGTCAGCGGCACGCAGGGTCTGGTCAGCGACACGCGGAGCTGGACCGCCAGCGCGCGGGGCCGGGTCAGCGGCGATCGGACCCGGTCAGGTGGGGCCCTACAGGATCCCGCGAGCCGATGTAGAAACCGACACGTTTCGGCGGATCGTCGTTCGGCGGGCGCTCCGCGGAAAGAACCGTCGGCAGAGCGTCCCCGGAATCTCCGATCCGACGGCCGAATTCGATCGCGTTCGCAACTCTTATACGTACTGTGAACTATTCACAACCATGTCACGGAGTTCCACTCCATGGGACGACCCGGACCCCGACCGCCGCCGGACTGCGCTCCCGACGGACCCGGCGCTCGACGCCGCCGACGCGCCGGACGTGATGGCGTCCGTCGACTCGTCGGCGTCGCGGCCGGAGTTCGTCATCGCGGACGTCTCGCGAGAGGACGCGTGGGTGTCGGTCGACGAGACCGACGCGACCGTCCTCGAGGAGTGGTGTTGAGCGCGTAGCCGTCGCCGAGCAGAGCCGCCGTCTCGTTTTCCCGAATCGGTCCCGCATTACCGGAGCCCGCGGGCCGCTTCCCAGCCGCGGATCAGTGACCCGACCGTCCGGCAGGTCGGCGCCGACACGCCGCGCCGGTCGCCCCGGTCGACGACCGCGCCGTAGATAGCGTCGACCTCTGTGCGGCGTCCGTTCGCCACGTCCTCGTACATGGACGACCGGTTCGCCGCGGTGTCGGTGGCGACGCGCTCGACGGCGTCGGCCGCCCGTTCGTCGGACAGGTCCACCCCGACCGCACGGGCGACGCGGGCCGTCTCGCGGGCGGCCTCGCGGGCGACCTCGCCGGCGGGGCCGTCGAGCGTCGGGCCGTTCTCCGTCCGCGCGAGCGCCGACGGTCCGTTGATCCCGGCGTTGACGGCGAGCTTCTCGAAGCGCCGGGCCGGCATGTCCTCTGCCACGACCGCCTCGACGCCCGCCGCGTCGAAGGCGGCGCCGACCCGCGCGGCCTCGGGGCTCGCGCCGCCGGAGAGCGCCCCGACGACGACCTCGCCGACGCCGGTACAGGTGACGCGGCCCGGCTCGGCGAACCGGGCACCGTAGCTCGCGGTGCCCGCGAGGACCGTCGCGTCGAGCGCGGCGACCAGACGCTCCTCGGTGAGGCCGTTCTGGAGCGAGCAGACCGCGTCGTACTCGCCGGTCGCGAGCGCGCGAGCGGCCGCGTCGGTGTCGTACGCCTTCGTCGTGACCAAGGCGAGGTCGGCCCGCCGGTGCGTCGCGTCAGTGAGCGCGCGCGGCGCGACCCGGGCGTCGACCTCGCCGTCGATCCGGAGCCCGTCCTCCCGAATCTCCCGCATGTGCGGGTCGCGCCCGACGAGCGTCACGTCGTGTGTACGCGCCAGCAGCCCGCCCACGAGGCTTCCGAGCGCGCCGGCGCCGTAGACGAGCACCTCCATGCGCAAAGGGAGGGGCGCCGGTAGAATAGTGGTAACGGTGAGGTCGGTCCGCCTCGCCCGAGAGCCGACGACCCCGCTCGCCTCAGCCCTTCAACCCGCTCCCGGTCAGCGGGACGACCACGTCCTCGTCCGGGCGGATCTCGCCGCGCTCGCGGAGGGTCCGCAGCGCCGCGGGCGCGACCGCGCAGGTCGGCTCCGTGTAGAAGCCGGCGGCGTGGAGGCGGTCGAGTTCGCGCGTCGCGGCCGCCTCGGTGACCGCGAGCGCGTCGCCGCCGGTGGCGTCGATCGCCGCCCGGATCTGGCGGTCGCGGACCGGCTCGGCGATCTGGATCCCGTCGGCCGCGGCGTTGACCGTCCCGTCCGGGTCGGCGGCGTCGGGGCCGCGGAGCGCTCTGACGATCGGCGCGACGCCGGCCGCCTGCGCGCCGTAGAGGCGGGGGACCTCGTCGATCCAGTCGGCCCGTTCGAGCCGACGGAATCCGCGATAGGCGCCGAGGAAGAGCGTCCCGTGGCCGAGCGGCGTCACGACGGCGTCCGGGGCGTTCCAGTCGCGACGGAGCGCGATCTCGTACGCGACCGTGGCGGTGCCCTCGAAGAACGCCGGGTTCCAGGCGTGGCTGGCGTACCAGGCGCGTTCGCGGTCGTCGAGCGTCGCGACGCACGCGTCCGTCACGTCGCCTCGGCTCCCCTCGACCCGGACCGGCTCGGCGCCGGCGCGGCGGATCGCGCGGAGCTTCGACTCCTTGGCGTCGGCCGGGACGTAGATCTCGGCCGCCATTCCGGCCCGGGCGGCGTATGTCGCGATCGCGGCGCCCGCGTTGCCGGAGGAGTCCTCGACGACGCGCTCGACGCCCAGCTCGCGGGCCCGCGTCAGCGTCGCGGTCGCGCCGCGGTCCTTGAACGAGCCGGTCGGAAAGACGTACTCCAGCTTGAACGACGCGTTCCACGGTGCGGCTTCGCTCCCCGCGTCTCCCGAGAGCTCGCGGCCCGCGTCCGCGTCGACGAGCGGGGTCATCCCCTCGCCGAGCGTCACCCGGTCGCTGGGGTCGTCCCCGGCGGCGAGCAGGTCGTCGAACGCCCACAGGCCGTCGCGCGCGTCGAACGATTGGGGGTCGGGCGCGGGACCGTCCGGAACCGGGGGATCGGCGAAATCGAGGGGTTCGCCGCACCGGCAGCGCCAGCGGTCGCGGTACGTCTCGCCGCACGCGGAACAGCGGAGTCGCCGGGGGTCTCGCCCCCTCGGCGACGGAGCGTCGGGAGCGCCCATCAGTACGTGTCGACGTTCGTCCCGATCGAGCAGACGTACTCCCCCGCGGCCACCTGCGGGAGCCGGCGCGTCCGCCAGAAGATCCCGTCGGTGTCGGCCGTCACGCGCCCCTCCAGCGCGCCGAAGGTGTCGGTCACCTCGAAGAGGACGTCGCCCGCGGAGACGCGCTCGCCGAGCTCGCACTCGAAACGGACCAGGCCGCCGGCGGGCGAGCCGTACTGATCGAAGCCGCGCGCCCGAGTCTGCGATTCGAGCGCGGCGTCGCCGTCGAGGAAGCCGTAGTGGCGGAGCACGTTGAACACGCCCTCGACGCCGTATCGGATCGACTCCTCGTCCCAGCCGACGCACCCGCCGAGCTCCGGGTCGACGGTCGGGATGCCGTGCTCCGGGCCGGCCCGCGCGAGCTGGCCGTCCGGGCCCTTGATGTCGAGGACGTGCCCGCAGCCGAACGCCTTCGCGAGCTCCAGGCAGTCGCCGTGGAGCCGGTGGCGGACGCCGCAGCGCACGCGCGTCTCGTTTATCATCCGGCTCGTCGACCCCTGGTGGAGGTCGAGGATGTAGTCCGCGCGCTTGGCGACCTGGAACGTCTCGTGGGCGATCCGCTCGCTCGTCGTCCCGTCGGCGTCGCCCGGGTACCCGCGGTTCATCTTGCGGTCGTCGACCGGGTTCCGGTGTTCGGCGGCCTGGAACGCGAAGTGGTTCACGATGCCGACGACGAGGACCGAGCCGGACAGCTCCGCCGGGTCGAGCCGCGGAACGACGCGGTTGACGACGCCCAACCCGTTCAGCTCGTCGCCGTCGCTCACCGCCTGGACGTACAGCGTCGGCCCGTCGGCCGCGCCGTTGATCGCGGCGACCGGCAGCCGGACGGGGCTCCCGTCTCGCATCTCCCCCACCTCGAGACGGCCCGTGTCCGTCTCGCCCGGAGAGGCGCGGGCCGTTCCCAGCGTTATCATTACGCGAAGGTGGGGCGGCCGGGACTTTATCCGTTCGGTCCGCGGCGATCCGACCGACACAACCTTTATCGCCGCTTTCGCTCAACGGACTGGTACCACTCCCGCGGCGTCGGTCGCCGTCTCCCCGACCGACGGCCGCGGTGAGCCCGCTAATGAGCATCGACATCGACCCGCTGCGCGAGGCCGACGGGATAACCGTCACCGACCACATCGAGAACACCCAGTTCGAGGTGTACACCGACCGGCCGGTCGACCCGCGCCGGCGTCCGGAGTCGGACCACTACTTCCCGGTCGACGCCAGCGTCGCAGTCGAGACCGGGGCGATCGAGATCCCGCGGGTCGCGGTCGTCGAAACGCGTGACAGAGCGGGGTCGCTGCTGTCGCGCGGAGACGGCTATCAGATGCCCGACGGAACGTATCACGTCGGGATCGACCCCGCGCCGACGAAGCTGTACCTCGCCTTCGACGCCGGGTTCTCCGTCTCGACGACCGACCGGACGACCCGGATCGACCTCGACACGCCGGGCACCGTCGGGCTCGGCTTCCGGTCACTCCACCAGACGCCGGCGGGGACGATCACCACCCCCACGGACCCGGAGTCGCTGATGGA
Source organism: Halorubrum sp. SD690R (assembly GCF_005435035.1). Taxonomy (NCBI): domain Archaea; kingdom Methanobacteriati; phylum Methanobacteriota; class Halobacteria; order Halobacteriales; family Haloferacaceae; genus Halorubrum; species Halorubrum sp. SD690R. The sequence continues at coordinate 136,603 of NZ_SGTV01000001.1, forward strand.
CGCCGTCTCCCTGCTCGGCTCCGCGCTTCAGACGACGAGCCCGGAGCGGTCGTTCCCCACTCTTCGGGGTCACCCACCGCTGATCGAGCCCGCCGAGGAGTTCCGCGTCCCGGAACGTGTCGAACCCGTCGAAAGCGGCGTTCGGATCGTCGTCCCGCCCGAGTACCGGTACCTCTACCCGGTCGTCTCGCTGGCGTACTACTTCGCGGCCGACGTGGTTCCCGGCGACGCCCCGCGGATCGAGGGCGACGGCTGGACCTACCCGCTCGAACCGGGGTTCGAGGAACGGACCGCGCGGGTGCTCCGACAGTCGTTCCACATGGACTGTCTCGCCCGCACGGAGGGGTTCTACCCGGTCGACCTCCACGAGCGCGAGGCGACGAGCCTCGACCTCGACTGGGGGCGGCTGTACGACCTCCCGCTCGCAGCGCGGCTCGGCGAGTACCTCGACGTACCCTTCGAGGCGGTCGAACCGGAGCTGCCGCAGTGGACGCTGACGACGGACATCCGCCCCGACCCGGAGAACGTGGAGATGCTCCCGTTCGTCGCGGGGGAGCTGTCGGTCGTTCGCTCGCCGGAGACGGTCACGCGTGTGGACGACGACGAGGGCGTCGGCGGGGGGTTCTTCCGAGGAGAGGGACGGAGTTCGCCGTCGGCGAAGGCGGCCGCGACGGACGGCGTCGACCTCGACGGCGGCGAGTTCGTGCGCGGCGGCGCGAGCCCGGCCGCCACCCGCGGCGCGGACGCGTCGGCGGAGCGGGGAACCGTCTCGGCCCGGACCGAGTTCGTCCGGCCGGAGCCGGTTGACACCGTCGAACACGCGTGGATCGGGGAAGGGGTCCCGCTCGGCGCGAACAAGGCGACGCTCGACGCGTACTACCGGCGCCTCGAAGCGGGCCAAGTCGAACAGTCGCGGATCTCCGTGCTCGTCGTCTGTAACGACGAGCAGATGCGCGAGGAGGGGAACGTCGCCGACCTGTACGGGCTGCGCGACATGGTCCAGTTCGACATCGCGGTGCGCCACGACCTCACGCGCGAGGAGATGCGCGACGCGCTCGCGTCCGACGTCGACTTCCTCCATTACATCGGCCACGTCGACGACCGCGGGATGCAGTGCGCCGAGGGGTACCTCGATCTGACGGACGAAGAGCTCGAAATCGGCGTGAGCGCCTTCCTACTCAACGCCTGCCAGTCCTACGAGCAGGGCGAGGCTCTCGTACATCGGGGCTCTCGCGGGGGGATCGTCACGCTCTCGGACGTTGCGAACTCGCCCGCGACGAAGCTCGGCCGGATCATCGCCCGCCTGATGAACGGCGGGTTCAACCTCCGGACCGCGCTCCACGTGGCGAAACGTGAACTGATCACGGGTCACCAGTACATCGTGGTGGGCGACGGGGGAACGACAATTTGTCAGAGCCGGAGCGGTGTAGCGATTGTGTTAGACCTGTCTGAGGAAACAGAACGCTGGATCGTTGAAACGGAGATGTTTCCGAACGGGCCGTACGGAGCTGGGTCAATGGGTTCGTTGAACCTCAAAGAGATGGGCCAAGATCATTACATCCCAGCAAAGGTAACTTCCAAATCTGTTCCGGACCAACAGCTACGGGACTTCTTACAGCTTGAGACAGTACCGATGTTTTTAAGCGACGAACTAACTTGGAGCGACGAATTTCGGGATTTTAGGGTCCAGGAGTAACTTTTGCCATATTCGCCGCAGCGGGCGCCGCCTGCGACAGCAGCAGCAGCGCGGTGAACAGGACGCCGGCCATTTTCGGGTGCTCTGCCACGTATTCCGCCACACTTTCGTGCATATTCGAAAAGTATCAGGATAAATAAATATTAAGATTGTTCTGCGGTTGTATTATAGAGATATTTGAAGTATTAATGATTTGTATTAAATTGGCATGGCCGCTGAACGCCGAGAAATCGCTCGTTCTGCTCCGATCGACAGCGGCTGAGAACCGGCGCGGTCGCGGGATCCACCGAGGACCGCGTTTTTTCACCGCGCGGCGCGGAAGGGACGGTGCCATGACCGACATCGAAGCGGCGATCCGGGAGGCGTTCGAGCACACGGAGTACGACCTCGGAAACGTCGCGGTCAACCGCCGACAGGTCCGCGTACCGGTGATTCAGGAGGGCGCCGATCCCGACGCGCTCCGGGCGGTGATCGAGGAGGCGCTCGGGGCGGACGCGCTCGCGACCGTGACCGTCACGACGGAACGTATCGCCGGCGAGGACACCGTCGGCACCGTCGTCTCGTTCCGCCATCGGGACTGAGCCGACTGAGGGGCGATTCAAGGGCCAAACGGGGGATTCGGCTCGGACACTTCCGACCGCGACGCGGTACGGTTAACAGGGCGGTACCCGTACACACGGATCACACGATGAGGGCCGAGGACGGACACGACGGCGCACAGTACCTCGCCGGCTCGCCCGTTCGGGTCGCGATACTCCGGGCGCTGCGCGACGACCCGCGGCGCCCGGCGGAGTTGACCGACGCGGTCGACGCGACCCGAACGACGGTCCAACGGATCCTCGGCGGATTCCGCGAGCGGGACTGGGTGGTGAAACGCGACGCCGCCTACCGGGTGACGCCGACTGGCGAGCGCGTCCACGACGCCTACGAGACGCTCCTTACAGAGGTCGAACGCGGCGAGCGGTACGGCGGGTTCGCCGAGACCCTCGAACGGGCCGGCGTCGACTTCCCGCCGGAAGGGATCCCCGACAGCGACATCACCGTCGCGTCCGAGAAGAACCCTCTCGCGGTCGTCGACCGGCTGACGGAGCTCCTCCACGAGAACCACGGCGGCGAGATCCGGGCCGTCTCCCCGGTCGTCATCCGTCAGTTCAACGACGCGGCGGCCGCGGCGCTCGACGACGGCGCGAACGTGGAGCTGATCATCGACCGCGACGCGGCCGACACGTCGGTCGCGGAGTTCGAACCCGCGACCGACCGCGCGCTGGACGACGACGCCGCGGAGGTGTACGTCAGCGCCGAGCCGATCGAGTACGGGCTCTTCCGCTGCAGTGACGTGGCCTGCGTGGCCGCGTACGACGAGCAGAACAACCCGCGATGCGTCATCGAGTCGACCGACGACGCAGTCGTGGACTGGGTCGACGACGCGTTCGCGTCGCTGCGAGCCGACGCGACGCGGCTCTCGACGGTCGTCGAGCGCGCCTGAGAAGAGACGCGGAGGTGGCTACGCGTCGCCGCCGTCCTCGGCCGCGTCGTCGGCGTCGTCGTCCGGGTCGAAGTTCGCGGGAACGACCGTCGGGTGGTCGATGCCGACGGAGGGCGTGGTGGCGCTCATGGCTCTATTAGATGCTAGGCGAACGACACGCTAAAAATTACCCATAGGCATAACGCATCCGTGTGCGGACGTCGGATGCGTTACGGTTATACAGCGTTACGCGATCTGTTCGTCGTACAGGTCCTGCGCGTGCTCGATGGCGTCCTTCGCGCCCTGTTTGTCCTCCCAGCCGAGCGTTTCGACCTCCTTGCCGGCCTCGAGGTTCTTGTAGGTCGCGAAGAACTCGTCTATCTCGTCGAGGGTCTGCTGGGGGATGTCGTCGAGGTCCTCGATGTGGTCGAATCGGGGGTCCTCGGTCGGCACCGCGATCACCTTGTCGTCCTGCTCGCCGTCGTCGTCCATTTTCATCAGCGCGACGGGGCGGGCCTCAACGACGCAGCCGGGGAACGTCTGGTCCTCGACGAGCACCATCACGTCGAAGGGGTCCTCGTCGTCGTAGTACGACTGCGGGATGAAGCCGTAGTCGTACGGGTAGTGGACGTTCGAGTGGAGCACCCGGTCTAAGACGACGCCGGGAATGTCCTTGTCGTACTCGTACTTGTTCCGCTCGCCTTTGAGGCACTCGACGACGGCGTAGATCTCGTCCGGCGCGTTCGGTCCCGTCTCGAGATCTTCCCAGAGGTTGGCCATGTGCCCGATGATGGGTGGATGTCGGGCAAAGTCCTTTCGGGATCGCACGGGCGCACGCCGTCCGAAGCCGTCCGGAGTCGTCATCGGCGGATCGGGCATCACCGGCCCGGAGCGGGCCGAGAGCCGGATTTGGGGGTTTCGATCGGACGCCGAACACCAATTCTGGCTGACGGATCGTCGGCGTACCAGCGGACGCGGAATCGATCGGTCGAACGCCCCGAGCCGCCGGATCGAACGCGCATCCGCCGAGAGAGCACGCCTACCGACGCACTCGGATAAATCCGGGAAGTGACGCATCGCAATGATAGTGACTGTTGAGAAGGATTATAAGTTCGAGCGCCCTCCCTACTACCATGTCAGAGGCACAATCAGTCCCTGATGAGTCGACAGCCGCGAGCGATCTCACCGCGTTCCAGCAGAACATCCTCAGCATCCTGGCCGAGGAGCCAATGTACGGTCTCGCCATCAAGCGGGAACTCGAGGCGTACTACGGCTCCGAAGTGAACCACGGTCGCCTGTACCCCAACCTCGACGACCTCGTCGACCACGGGCTCGTCGAGAAGAGCGAACTCGACAAGCGGACGAACCAGTACGAGCTCACCGACGCGGGCCACGACGTCGTCCTCGACCAGATCGAGTGGGTCCTCGACCGCTTCGTCACCGACGAGGAACGCGCAGACGAGGTCCGGGCGCTGCTCGAGTAACGAGATTCGGACGCGACGCCGGCGCGGCGAGCGGCACCGAACACCGAACGAACATTTTGGCACACGGCGCGGCGAAAGCCGCGTTCTCTTTCCGCTGAGTCGCCGCTACGTCGAATGGTCGTCTCCGCGACCGCCGGCCTCGTCGCCGCCGTCAGCGCCGTCGGGATCGGCGGCGCCCGCGTCCGCGGCGGGACCGTCGACCCCGGCCGCGACCGACTCGATCACCGACAGCGACTCGTCGACCGCGGCGAGCTGCTCGTCGGTCGGCCAGCCGTTGCGGACCAGATACTCCTCTCGGAACTCGGTACGCATCGCCGGCGTGGCGTCGTCGACGGGCCGGACGTAGTGGTTGCTCATGAACGCCGCGAACGTCTCGGCGGTCCGGGCGTGGACGTCCGCCTCCCGCTCGGCGACGGCCTCGGCGACCGCCTCGTTGTACGCGGCCACCTCGCGGTAGCGGTCGGCGTCGCCGGGGCCGGACAGCGACACTTCGACGGCGCGCTCGGTGTCCTCGACGCGGTCGAGCTGGACGGTCCCGTCGTCCATCCACTCGTCGGGGTACAACACGAGCGCGTCGTCCTCGTCGCGGACGCGCGCGGTGTAGCCGTACTCGGCAGCGAGGGCGTCGCGCCGCTCCCGGTACTGGTCGGCCGCCTGCTCGATCTCCGGCGTCGGCTCCGCGGACTCGGCCTCGCGGGCGAGCCGCGTGAGCCGCTCCGCCTCGTCGACCGCCTCGACCGGGACGTCCGGGACGCGCTCGTCGTCGGGTTCGGGCGTTTCCGCGGTCGCGGAGTCGTCCGCCCCCTCGCCCGCCGCCGCGTCCATCATCTCCCGCGCGCGCTCCTTCGCCCACTCCGGCGGTTCGTCGTCAGTTCGCGTCATCGAGTGCCTCGTTCGCCAGATCGTCGGCGCGTTCGTTTATCTCCCGCGGTACGTGCGCGATCGACCACCGGTCGAACCGCTCCAGCAGCTCCCGGGCCCGGACGCGACGCTCGCGGAGTTCCGGGTCGTTGGTGTTCCACTCGCCGCGGACCTGCCTGACGATCAGCTCCGAGTCGCCGCGGACGTCGATCGCGTCGAAGCCGTACTCGTCGGCCGCCTCCAGCGCACGGACCAGCGCGGCGTACTCAGCCTGGTTGTTCGTCGCGCGGCCGATCGGCTCGCCGCCCTCGGCGACGACCCCGTCGGACGTGACCAGACACCAGCCGACCGCGGCCGGACCGGGGTTGCCGCGGGAGGCGCCGTCGAAGTAGACGTGCGCGCGCCCGCCGCCGTCGCGCAGCAGGACGGTCAGGCGGGTGGGGTCGCTCCCCTGGACGACGACCTTGTCGTCGTACGCGACCGCGACGGCCCCGTCGCGGTCGGCGCGCCACCGCTCGTGTGGCGTGTTGCCCTCGTCGATCCGAACGCCCGCGTCGGCGAGGCGCTCGCGCGCGGCGGCCGGGTCGCAGTCGATCGTCGGCATTCGGCCGGACTCCGCGCTCGCCGGACAAAGGGCTGTCCGTCCGCCGCCGGAAAAAAGCCCGAACGGATGAGGCGCAGCCGACACGGGCGGTGCGTCCCTCGATCACGACGCAATGGCCGCGTCGAACGTCGAGTCGAACCTGCTGGCGTCGCTCGACGCCGTCCGAGAGCGGTCCGGCACGGTCGTCGTCACCTGTCGCTACCGGTGCGCGACCGGGTCCGAGTTCGGCGGCGAGTGGCGCGGCGTGCCGGTCGGGCCGCTCCTCGACGGGGCGCCGCCGGACACGACCCACCTCCGCGTCGAGTCCGCGGACGGGTACCGCGCGCACGTCGCGGTGCGAGAGGCGCTCGACGCCGTCGTCGCGACGGAGCGCCTCGACGGCCCGGCGGACGGCCTCCCGCGGCTCGTCGGCCCGGGATTCGACAGTTCGCAGGCCGTCAGGGACCTCGCGGCGCTCGCGCCGGTCGCGCTCCCGCCAGACGCCGACCCCGTGCCGGGGACCGTGGGCTGAGACGGGTCGGAGCCGGGCGGCGAGTGAAACGCGAGGGCATAAACCGGGAGAGACCGGGTACCAACGCATGAGTCCCGCGACGCGAGACGCTGGCGCGACGGACGGGTCCGCGGCCGGAGAGTCGCGGGCGGCCGACGACGCGCGGGGAACCGACCGCACCCTCCCGACCGTCGTCGGCGTCGCGGGCCCGCGCGGGTCGGGGAAGACGTCGCTGATCGAGCGACTCGTCGACGCGTTCGCCGCGGTCCGCGAGGCGGTCGACGCGGTCGATCCGCCGGAGTCGCTTGACCGACTGGACGGGCCGGGGGGCGAACCCGCGGCGTCCGGGGGGTGTTCCGACGAATCCGCGTCCGACTGGACGTCGCACGAAGGTGTGCCAACGACCCACACGGTAACGAACTTTTAAGTTAAACGGATTGGATAGCATATAAATGCGATGACACGGCCCACCCGGCAACGGGATCACGACCGGCAGCGCGTGGGGGACGAGGACGCCGAGGAAGACGAGATCGACGTCGAGGCGATCGAAGACGTCGACGAACTGGACCCCGAGGACTTCGATCCGGAGGATCTCACCCGGACGGCCGACGGGGAGCTGATACACGAGGAGACGGGGATGATCATCGAAGACGAGCAGATCGATCCCGGCCCGGAGTGGCGCGCGTTCAACCACTCGGAGCGGCAGGAGAAGTCGCGCGTCGGCGCCCCGACGACGAAGACGATGCACGACAAGGGGCTGACGACGACGATCGACTGGAAGGACAAGGACGCGTACGGGCGCTCTATCTCGTCGAAGAAGCGCTCGCAGATGCACCGACTGCGAAAGTGGCAGGAGCGAATTCGAACCAAGGACGCGGGCGAGCGCAACCTCCAGTTCGCGCTCTCGGAGATCGACCGCATGGCGAGCGCGCTCGGCGTCCCGCGCTCGGTGCGGGAGGTCGCCTCGGTCATCTATCGACGCGCGCTCAACGAGGACCTGATCCGCGGCCGCTCCATCGAGGGCGTCTCCACCGCCGCCCTCTACGCCGCCTGCCGCAAGGAGGGCATCCCCCGGAGCTTGGAGGAGATTTCTGAGGTGTCTCGTGTCGACCGAAAGGAGATCGGCCGGACGTACCGCTACATCTCCCAGGAGCTCGGGCTGGAGATGCGGCCGGTCGACCCGAAGAAGTACGTCCCGCGATTCTCCTCGGAGCTGGAGCTGAGCGAGGAGGTCCAGTCGAAGGCGAACGAGATCATCGAGACGACCGCCGAGCAGGGGCTGCTCTCCGGGAAGTCCCCCACCGGCTACGCCGCCGCCGCCATCTACGCCGCGTCGCTGCTCTGTAACGAGAAGAAGACCCAGCGCGAGGTCGCCGACGTGGCGCAGGTCACCGAGGTCACCATCCGGAATCGGTACCAAGAGCAGATCGAGGCGATGGGGATCCACAGCTAACGGCCCCGCGGAAGCGGCACGGTTTTTCTCCTCGACGTTCAATCGCGAGACATGCTGGTCTGCGGAACCCACCGCGGACTGTATCGGCTCGACGGACCGCACGACGACCCGACGCGGACGGCCGAGTGCGGCCGCGTCCACGAGGTCGCACCGAGCGGCGACGCGCGGCTCGCCGCGACCGCCGACGGGCTGTTCCGGTCGCCGGACGGCGAGGACTGGCGACCGCTCGACGGCCCGGACGACCCCGTCTCCGTGCTCGCCGGCCCCGAGACCGTGTTGGTCGGGACCGGCGACGCCGACGTGCTGCGCGCGCGACCGGCGACCGACGGGTGGCGCTTCGACCCGGTCGGCGACCTCGGCGCGCACCCGCACAGCGACCGCTGGCGGGACCGCGCGCCGAGCGGGGCGTCGAGCGTCAGGACGCTGGCCGTCCACCCGGACGACGGCGTCCTCGCGGGGTTAGAGCCCGGCGGCGTCTACGCGTTCGGCGGCGACTTCTGGCGGCGGTACGGGGAGGGCGTCCACGACGACGTCCACGACCTGCGCGTGCTCGGTGACGGGAGCGTGGTCGCCGCCACCGGGAACGGGCTCTATCGGACGGACGACGGCGACCGGTGGTACCGGCTCGATACCGATTTCCGCGACTTCTGGGCGAACTACTTCCGGGAGTCGGTCGTCCACGACGGCCGCCTCTACGCCAGTGCGAACCGCTGGGGACCGGAGGCGCCCGCGGGCGTGACCCTCTCGGCGGCCGCGGGCGACCCCGCGTTCGACGCCGTCGCCGATCCGTTGCCCGCCGCCGATCCGGCGTTCGCGATCTCCTGGGCGGTCGTCGACGGGGCGCTCGTCGGCGGGACGATGCGGGTCGACGAGGACGGGTTCGCGCCCGAGGCGTCGGCCCCGCTGATCCGCCGCGAGGGCGACAAGTGGACCCTCGGGGCCGAACTCCCGGCCGGCGTCACGTCGCTCTCGACCTGACCGTCCCGCGCCGCGGGGCCGCGGCGGCGACACCGTCAAGTCCGACTCGCCCCTACGGTCGGCGAATGCGGCTCGACGAGTTCATCGAGTACGAGGCGAACGAGCGGGCCGAGCGGCGGCGCCTCGCGAGCGAGAAGGACTACGGCATCCTCGATCACCTCGACTCCTTCGAGCGGCGCTTCGACGAGCACGTCTCCGACGACGCCGTCGTCGGGAGCGTCTCGCCGTCAATCTTCGTCGGCCGCGCCGACTACCCGAACGTCTCGACCGGCCTGCTCTCGCCGGTCGGCCGCGAGGAGCGGGCCGAGGCGTTCGAGACCTCCGCCGCGTGGTACGAGGAGGGCGTCTCCATCTCTGACGTGTTCGACCGTCGGACGAGCCTGCTCAACTCGACGCGGGGGGTCGACGTGGCGGACGCGGGGGCGAGCGGCGGGGTGAAGTCGGTCGGCGAGGGCGGACCGGCCGAGAGCGTTCACGACGCGTGGGACGGCTGGCTGGGCGTCCAGCGCGAGATCGCCATCGCGGACCGGCCGGTCGACGTGGAAATCGGGCTCGACGGCCGGCCGGACCTCGACTTCGAGGTCGGCACGGAAGACATCAAGACGCCGACCGGGCCGCGCGCGGCGGCGCGCACGGCCGACCTCGGCGAGAACCCGCACGTCCCGCGGCCGGTGAAGAAGACGCTCGAAGACGACGACTGGCGCGCGGAGGGGGCGATGACGTACCTCTACCGCCGCGGGTTCGACGTGTACGAGATCAACACGATCCTCTCGGCGGGGGCGCTCGGGCGCGGCGAGAACCGTCGGCTCGTCCCGACGCGCTGGTCGATCACGGCCGTCGACGACACGGTCGGCCAGTTCCTCCGCGGGTCGATCCGCGACAACCCGACGGTCGACCGGATCGAGGTCCACCGCAACGAGTACCTCGGCAACGCCTTCTGGGTGATCTTGGTGCCGGGGCGGTGGGAGTACGAGCTCGTCGAGATGAAGTCGCCCGGGTCGATCTGGAACCCGGACCCCGAAGCGGGGGTGTACCTCGCGGCCGCGAGCGAGGGCCGCGAGGGACGGACCGGCTACGTCGAGGAGACGGCGGGCGCATACTACGCGGCGCGGCTGGGCGTCTTGGAACACCTCGACGACCGCGGCCGGCAGGCGAAGGCGCTCGTCGTGCGCCACGTCTCCGACGACTACTGGGGTCCGGTCGGCGTGTGGCAGGTGCGCGAGGCCGTCCGCGACGCCTTCGAGGGGGAGCGGGGGACGGCGGAGACGTTCGGCGAGGCGGTCCGCGGCGTCGCCGACCACCTGCCCGTCTCGCTCGGCCGGCTCCGCCGGAAGTCGACGCTGGCGGCGGGGCTACAGGCGAACCTCGCGGACTTCGTCGACGCGGAGTGAACCGGCGGGCGAAGGGCCCTCGCCGCCGATCCGTTTTAGTCACGGGCCCGAGTGGGCGGCGTATGGTCCCTCTCGCCCTCGCGTTCGGCGGCGTCCCCGGCGGTCCGGAGCTGGTGATCGTCCTGATAATCGCCGTCCTCCTGTTCGGGGTCCCCCTCGTTCTCGTCGGGGGAGCGGTGCTCTACCTCACGACTCGGTCTGACGACGGGTCCGAGGACGGTGCGTCCGGAGCGGGAGGGCCCGACGCCGAGCGGATCGCGGAGCTGGAAGCGGAGGTCGAGCGGCTCCGAGAGAAGGTGGATGACGGGGCGCACGAGGAGGAGGGCGAGCGGGCCTGAGCGGCGCCGCCGCGTCGACGCACTCGCGGCGCGTCGATCAGTCCTCTGCCCAGTAGTACAGTTGCTCGCGCGGCGCGTCGCAGTTCGGGCAGTTCGCCGGGAGCTGGTCGCCGATCTCGCCCATCTCGCCGCACTCCCAACAGCGCCACATCACGTACGCGGTGCCGAACACGTCCCTGGCGTCGGTGAGCGCCAGCGTGTCGGTGCTCGACGGCGACGCGACGTAGAAGCCGTCGTCGTCGACGCCGCGGATCGACCCGAGCCGCTCGCCGTCCTCGTTGTACACCGCCTGTCCGATGCTCACGTCGGCGAATACGGGTTCTTCCGAGGCCATACGCGGCAATAAGTGCCGGTAGTACATAAGTGTGGTACCAAATGTCACGAAGCGTAGCGAGGAAAGTGGCGGCGAGGGGGCCGGAGCGTGGCCTCGGAGTCGGGACCGGCGGGACAAGCGATTCGACCGGAACAGGAGGTGCGACGGGGGTGGGGAGTCGGCGGAACCGGTCAGGCGACCGGCGTGCGCTCGACGACAGTCCCGTCGACGGTCGGGTACTGTTCGACGATCTCGCCTTCGTCGAGGTCGCCGTCCTCGATCATCTCCTCGAGGAGCCACCACGCGACCTCGACGTGGTTCGACTTGACGGTGTAGAACTCCTCGGGCACGCCGAGCGCCTCGAACCGCTCGGGGTCGGCGAACGCCTTCCCGTAGACGAGCGTCCCGTCGTCGGTCACCTCGTCGAACTCGCGGCGGATGTTCTTCGCCATCCGCTTGAGGCGGTTGCGGTGTTGGGCGGCGTCTTTGAACACCGACGTACAGAAGTACACCTTCTCGTGGCTCGCCATCTCTTCGAGGATGGCGTCGTCCTTCGACCCCTCGACGGCGGACATGTGGCCCTCCTGTAGTTCGAAGCCCTCCTCTTGCATCCGGCGATAGTTCCCGTCGGACATCTCGAACTCGTTGATGTTACAGAACTCGGCGGCGCCCTCGTCTAAGAACTCCAAGAACTCCGGCTCCGCGCGGATGCCGGGGATCTCGAAGGCGGGGGTGAGCCCCTCCTCGCGGGCGATGTGGAGGATCTCCTCCCACTCGGTGCCGTGCATGTCGCCCCACATCTCCAGCGGCGGGTGGAAGCGGATCTCGTCGAGGCCGGCCTCCGAGAGGCGGCGCATGTTCTCGCGGCCGCCCGTGATGCCCGTGTAGAGGTGGGTGTGGTGGTCCTCACCGAACTCGTCTTTCAGCAGTTCGAGGTACCGGGTCGTCTTCGCCATCGCCTCCTGCGGTTCGCCGCCGGTGATCGAGGTGCCGAGCGCGCTCATACGCTTGGCCTCCTCGATCACGTCGGAGTCGGACTCGACCTTCCGCTCGTTGGCGTACACGTCGGTGACGTTCTTCCGGTTCTCTCCGAGGGGGCAGTAGAAGCAGTCCCGCTGGTCGCAGTAGCCGTAGACGAAAAGCACCATCTTCCCGCCCTTGGCGCACTGTTCGCAGCCCTTGGAGATCATCTACCCCGTCCTACCGGCCGCGGCCTCAAAAAGCGTCCGAACCGCGCGCTCCCGAGAGAGCCGTTGGCACGGCGGAGCGGCACCGAACACAAAGTATGTACCCCCGCATGGTGTCAGTAGCGGCCATGAACCGGAACCCGAACGCCGAGAACGGCGCGGAGAACAGTAACGCGAGCGACGCGGTCACCCGTCGCCGGGCGCTCGCGGCCGGCGGTGCGGTCGGCCTCGTGAGCCTCGGCTGTACCGCGCTCGATGTCGCGACCGGCGACGGGCCCGCGGAGTTCGCCGCCGGCACCGCGACGGTGGCCGACGCGACGCTCTCGGAGAGCGGGTACGAGCTCAACGAGGTGTCCGACGAGACGATCTCCCGAGAGGTCGAGGCGGCCGGACAGACCCGAGAGGTCCGGGTGACGAACACCGTCGCGGAGTACGACAAGGCGGTCGAACTGCTCGGCGAGCGCTACCAGGCCGCCGTGTTCGCCGCGGTGACGACGCCGCAGATAGAGGTCCTCGGCCGGGCGCTCAACCCGATCGCGGAGATGGGAACCCGCGAGCGCGCCGAGCTCATCCTGAGCCGCTTCGAGAACGTCGGCGGCTTGGAGCGCGGCTCGGAGTACTCGACGAGCGTCCTCGACACCGACGCGGCGGTCGTCGTGTACACGGTCGACGCGGAGATCGAGGGGACGGGCGTGACCACCGAGCTGGAGCTCCACATCGGCGAACCGGTCGGCGTCGAGGACGACTTCGTCCTCCCGCTGGCGGCGTACCCGGCCGCGTTCAGCGACGGCGAGAACGTCCGCCGGATGATGAACGGGGTCGAACACGAGCCGACCGACGAGAGCTGACGGCGAGGCGACGCAGTCGGCGGATCGCGTGCGACGCGGAGGGGCGACGCGAGCCGAAAACATATGTCGTCCCCTCGCGTAGCCCCGTTCGATGCTGCTCGTCCTCTGCGTCGACCTCGACGACGACCTCGGCCGCAAGACGGGGATCCCCACGCCCGTCATCGGCGACGAGGACGTCACCGAGGCCGCGGTCGCGCTCGCGACCGCCGACCCCGAGGACTCCGACGTCAACGTCCTCTTCCAGGGCGTCAACGTCCACGACGAGCTGGCCGCCGACGGCGAGGCCGTCGAGGTCGCCGCCGTCACCGGCGTCGACGGTCCCGACGTGAAGGCGAACCGCGCGGTCGGCCAGGAGGTCGACCGCGTGCTCGCCGAGCTGTCGACCGGCGAGGAGGTCTCCGCGGTCGTGATCACCGACGGCGCCCAAGACGAGTCGGTCCTCCCCGTGATCCGGTCGCGGATGCCGATCGACGGGATGCGGCGCGTCGTCGTCAGACAGGCGCAGGACCTCGAGTCGCTGTACTACACGATCAAGCAGGTCCTCGCCGACCCGGAGACCCGCGGCACGATCCTCATTCCACTCGGCGTCCTGCTGTTGATCTACCCGCTCGTCGTGGTCGCGAACCTCTTCGACGTGGCGGGGGCGGCCGTGCTGGGGATCCTCTCCGGCGCGGTGGGGCTCTACTCGCTGTTCCGCGGGCTGGGGCTCGAAGACAGCGTCGACGGCGCCGCGGAGAGCGTCCGGAACGTCCTCTACACCGGCCGCGTGACCCTCGTCACCTACGTCGTCGCGCTCGCGCTGGTCGTCGTCGGCGGCGTACAGGGAGTCGAGACCGTCGACGCCGTCGGCGGGGTTCAGGGGAGCTCGCTCGCCGCCGGCACCACCCTCGCCGCGTTCGTCCACGGCTTCGTCCAGTGGCTCGGCGTCGCGGGCGTCACCTCCAGCCTCGGGCAGATCACCGACGAGTACCTCGCCGGCCGGTTCCGGTGGCGCTACCTCAACGCCCCCTTCTACGTGGTCTCCATCGCCGTCGTGCTGTTCGCGGTGTCGGGGTTCTTCCTCCCGGACGCGCCGGGCGTGAGGGCGCTCGGGCTCTCGGAGCTGGCGATGGCGCTCGCGGCGGGGACGCTCATCGGCGTGTTGAGCACGCTCGCGTTCGCGGTCGCCGAGTCACAGCTCCCGTCGGCCGAACCGGTGTGACGCCGCCACGGCGGCGCCGAGGGCGATCCGCGGCGCCCGCCGTCGGACGGGTCGGGCCGGGCCGGTCTGCCAGCCGATGAATCGGTCGAATCCGTACGTGAACCCGAGGGACAGCGCGGCGAACACGACCCGGCAAAACACGTCGAACGCGCCGGTGAACGCGAGGACGTTGAAGACGTACGAGAGCGACGCTCTGACGAATCCGGCGACGAGGAGGGTACGGCGGTCGTCCATGGGGTCCGCTCGACGCTCCGCAGGTTACCCTTCTGTCGGGAAACCGCCCCGACCCGACCGTCTCTCGGTGTCGCCAGCGCGCTCGCGACGACGTGGCAGACTATCGCGGCGTCCAATCGTCGCAGGCTTCCATGTCGTCCATCAGCTCGTCGTAGCGGCCGCAGTAGGGGCGCATCCCGTCGTCGGTCCGGACGTAGTCGAACTCCGCGCAGTTGCCGCAGTAGGCGTCTCCGGGCCCCTCACGCGCGGCGGGAGAGCCGGGCGCGGGCGCGGACTCCGGCGTGGTCGGGGACTCCGGCCCGTCCGTCGGCCCCGCGTCGTCCAACGGCGAGGTGATGTCGCTGTCGGCGCTGCCGCCGTCGCTCACGCCCGGCGACCCGGGGACGGAGCGACCGCTCGCCCCGGAGCGCCCCCCGCTACTCGTTCGTCCCGGACGGTCCGACCGCTCGGCGCCGCTCGGCGCTCCCGCTCCGTCGCTGTTCGGCGTTCCCGCTCCGCCCGACCGGTCGGTGCCGCGCGGCGTTCCAGACGAGTTCCCTCCAGAAGGCGGGCTCGAACGCGACGGCGCGGCGCCCGGGGAGTCACTCTCGGCGTCGTCGGGGCGGTTCGTCTGCGTCTCGATCTCGCCGTCGGGGGTCCCGCCGAGGAGGCCGACGCCGCCGCGGCTCCCGAGCTGGTCGCGGGAGACCTCGACGACCTTCGTCTCGCCCTTGTGGGTCACCTCCATCGTGACGGTGCCGCCGGGGTCGTTGCGGGTCTTGAAGTTGGCGACGCCGACGAAAACGCTCCACAGCGTCGTCGCGGCGCCGAGGAAGTAGACGCCGGCGGTGGGGAGGGTGAGGTCGGTCAGCTCCGGGCGCGGGCCGCCAACCCACTGCTGGGGGTACGCGTGCGCGAACAGCGCCACGCCGAGGCACATGACGGCCGCACCGACGACGGCCGCGGCGTAGGTGTTGCGGTCGGCCGGGAGGACCGCCATCACGCCGAGCAACACGAGGGGAACGCCGACGCCGCCGAGGATTCCGCCGAGCTGCCGGGCCGCGCCGGAGCTGTAGCCCGCCGGCACCGCCACCTCCGCCGCCACGAGGATGCCCGCGACGACGAGCAGCGCGCCCGCGGCGAACGCCCCCACGCCGAGGTACAGCCGTCGCGGGTCGACCCCGGAGCGCCCCCGTCCGCCGTACGCCTCCGAGAGACTGGTCATGGGCGGGGTACGTCGTCCACCCTGAAAACAGTACGTCAGACGATCACCCGCGGAAGCGGGCGAGGGCGCGGGGCGCACATGCGGGCGACCGACGGCGGCGACCGCTCGCGGATCCGGCCCCCGTGTAGAGCGCGCGGTCGGGCGTCGAGCGTGGATCGATACGCGACCGCCGGATAGGCGGGGTATCGGCGACTGAACGTGTGAAATGCGAGTGTTGCCACCGGATTTATCACCTCCAGACGCGATCATTCGTCAATTGGTAGCACAGATGGAGCCGATAACCGAACCGATCCGCGTCCTGTACGTCGACGACGAGCCGGAGTTCGCAGAGATGGCTGCGACCTTTCTCGAACGCGAAGACGACCGGTTCGACGTCGAGATCGTACCGAGCGGGACCGAGGGATCAGCGAGGCTCGCAAACGAGGCGTTCGACTGTGTGATATCCGATTACGAGATGCCGGGCCGGAACGGGATCGAGTTCCTCCAGGCCGTCCGCGACGATCACCCCGACCTCCCGTTCATTCTCCACACCGGCAAGGGAAGCGAGGAGGTCGCCAGCGACGCGATCTCGGCCGGCGTCACCGATTACATTCAGAAGAAGGGGAACGCCGATCAGTACGCGCTCCTCGCCAACCGGATCCTGAACGCCGTCGAGGCGCACCGATCGCGGCGTATCGCGGCGGAGCGAACGCGGCGGTTAGAGACGCTCATCGGCAACCTTCCGGGGATGGTCTACCGATGTCGGAACGAACCGGAGTGGCCGATGGAGACCGTCAGGGGCGAAGTCGAGGCCCTCACCGGGTACAGCGCCGGCGCGATCGAAGGCGACGGCGGGGTCGTCTGGGGCGACGACATCCTCCACCCGGACGACAGAGAGGAGATGTGGGCAACCGTCCAAGCGGAACTCTCCGCGGGCGACACCTTCGAGGTCACCTACCGTATCATCACCGAGGGCGGCGAGACGAAGTGGATGTGGGAGCGCGGACGGGGCGTGTACACGGACGACGGCGAACTGGACGCCTTGGAGGGGTTCATCACCGACATCACCGAGCGGAAACAGCGTGAACAGGAACTCGCGAAGAGCGAGTCTCGGTACCGAACGCTCGCGGAGAACTTTCCGAACGGCGCCGTCTTCTACGTCGACGGCGAGTTTCGGTATGAGATCGTCTCCGGAGGTGGCTTCGACCCGCTCGACACCGTCCCCGACGACATCGTGGGTCACAGCGTCTCCGAGGTCGAACGGTTCTCCGAGGAGCTCGTTGAGACGATCGAGGCGATCCACGAGGCGACGCTGGCCGGACGGTCCGAGCGCGTCGAGGTGCCGTACGAGGATCGGGTCTTCGAGGTACGCACGGCGCCGGTGCGCGAGGACGGCGACGTCGTCGCCGGGTTACACATCGCGCGGGACATCACCGAGCGGCGGGAACGCGAGGAAGAGCTACAGCGACAGAACGAGCGCTTAGAGAAGTTTGCGAAGGTCGTCAGCCACGACCTCCGGAACCCGCTGAACGTGGTCGAAGGGCGGCTCGAACTGGCCCGAGCCGAGTGCGACAGCGACCAGCTCGTCGAGGCCGAGAGTGCGCTCGAACGCGGTCAGGCGCTCGTCGACGACCTGTTGTCGTTGGCGCGCGAGGGAAAGGTCGTCACCGAGGCCGAGCCCGTTCTCCTGAAGCCGATAGTCGAGCAGTGCTGGGCGAGCGTCGAAACCGCCGACGCGACGCTGAACGTCGACGCTGACCAAGCGGTGATGGCCGACCGGAGCCGGCTGAAGCAGCTCCTCGAGAACCTGATCCGGAACGCGGTCGACCACGTCGGTCCGGAGGTGACGGTCGAGGTCGGGCGCCTCGCGGACGGGTTCTACGTCGCGGACGACGGTCCCGGAATCGTCGCAAACGACCAGGAAACAGTGTTCGAGTCGGGGTATTCGACGGTGCCGGACAACACCGGGTTCGGGCTGGCGATCGTCGACGAAATCGCGGACGCGCACGGGTGGGACGTGACCGTCACCGAAAGCGCGTCCGGCGGCGCGCGGTTCGAGATCACCGGGGTCCAGTTCGACACGTAGACCCGGCGTCGCGGGCGCCCGGGCGGGCGTCCGAGAGCCGGAGACGCGTCGTAACGCGGAGCGTGCGTCGACGGCTGACCTAGCCCGACCGGCCCCGTCGCGCGCCGCTCAGACGAGCGCGTCGACGTCGACGTTGTCGGCGAGCAGTTCGGCCATCCGGTCGACCGTGCGAACGTCGCGGGTGCGGCCGCCGCGGACGACCTCCTCGGCGCGGTCGATGGCGGTGACCGTGTCCGTGTTCACGGCGAGGACGGGCGTGCCGGCGTCGGCGGCCTTGCCCAGCACCGCGCCGGAGGGGCGGTGCCCGCCGGTGAGGACGAGGCAGGCCACGCCGGAGGCGTCGAGCGCCGCGGTCTGGACGTCCGCGCGGTCGCCGCCGGTGATGACGGCGGCGTCGCGGGCGCGCCGGAAGTAGCGGAGCGCCTCGTCGCCGCCCATCGCGCCGACGAGGAAGCGCTCGACGAAGGCGTCGGTCGACGCGTCGGTGAGGAGCTCGGCGCCGAGCTCGTCCGCGAGCTCACCGACCGTGACGCCCGCGAGCTCCTTCTCGTACGGGAGCGCGCCGAACACGGTGACCCCCTTCGATTCGAGGAACGGGATGCCGTCCTGATCGAGCGACTCGAAGGCGTCGTCGGACACCTTGTTGAACACGACGCCGGCGAGGCGGTCGCCGAACGCGTCGGCGGCCGCCAGCACGTCGTCTAAGTCGTTCGGCGAGCCGTACTCGGCGACGAGCACGACGTTCGCGTCGAGCAGCTCCGCCACGTCGACGTCGGTGAGGTCCACGACGCCGCCGGTGGTCCAGCTGCCGCCGCCCTCGACGAACACCTGGTCGTGGTCGGCCGCGATGTCGTCGTACTCCTCGCGAATGCGGTCGCGCAGGGCCTCGGAGTCCTCGGTGCCGCGGATGGCGCCCTCGACGAACGTCGGCGAGTAGACGACGGGCTCCATCTGGTGCATCTCGGCGTCCAAGCCGAGCACCTCGCGGGCGAGCATCGGGTCTTGGTCGAGCGTCTTCCCGACGTTCGACTGGAGCCGGGTCCCCTTCGGTTTCATGTAGCCGACGCTGCTGTCCTGGTCGGCGGCGAGCCGCGCTAAGGCGACGGTGATCGCTGTCTTTCCGGCGCTGTCTCCGGTCGCGGTGACGAGTGTGGTGGGTGTGTCAGTCATTGGTGGGTTCCTCCGCGTCGAGCGGCTGTTGTTCGGTCTCCGCCGGATCGAGCTCCTGCGGGTCGACGGTGAGTCTCACGTCGACGGCGGCGGCGTTCGTGCCGCCGTCGCCGTCGGGCAGTGCGACGAGGGGGTTGATATCGAGTTCGAGGATGGCCGGGAAGTCGGTGACCAGCTGCGAGAGCCGGCCGATCGTCTCGATCACGGCGTCGACGTCGACCGGGTCGCGGCCGCGGGCGCCCCGGAGCAGGGGCGCCGACTGGATCTCCTCGGTCATCTCCCGCGCTTCGGGCTCGGAGACGGGCGCGACGCGGAAGGTGGTGTCCTCCATCACTTCCACGAAGATGCCGCCCAGCCCGAACATCAGCAGCGGGCCGAACTGCGGGTCGCGGTTCATCCCGACGATGGTCTCGACGCCGTCGTCGAGGTCGACCATCTCCTGAACCTGGACGCCGAGGACGGTCGCGTCCGGCTGGTAGTTGCGGGCGCGGGTGATCAGGTCCTCGTAGGTGTCGGCCACGTCGTCGTCCGCGACGCCGACGGCGACGCCGCCGATGTCGGACTTGTGGAGGATGTCCGGCGAGACGATCTTCATCACCACGTCGCCGTCGACGCCCTCGGCGACCTCGCGGGCGCGCTCGGGCGAGTCGACGATGGCGCCGTCGGGCGTGGGGATGCCGTACGCGTCGAGCAGCTCCATCGCCTCGACGCCCAAGCGGTTGTCATCGCGGTCGCGCACCGCTCCGAGGATCTCGCGGGCGCGCTCGCGGTCGACGTCGAACGACATCGGGTCGGCGTACTCGCGCGCCTTGATGTCGCGGTAGGTGGCGAGCGTCGCGAGACTGTCGATAGCGCGCGCGGGATCGAAGTAGCAGGGGATCCCCCGCGCCTGAAGCTGCTGTTTCGGCTCGCGGGTGCGGTCGCCGCCCATCAGGCAGGCGGCAACGGGCGCGTCCATCTCGTCGCTCACGTCGGTGATCGCGTCCGCGAGCTCGTCGAAGTCGATCGTCGCGGTCGGCGCGGCCAACACGAGGGCGGCGCCGACGTTGTCGTCGGTGACCGTGATCTCCAACGCCTCTCGGAACCGGTCGACGTCGGCGTCGCCGATCACGTCGACCGGGTTGTGGATGTTCGCCTCGTCGGGCATCGACTCGGCGAGCGCGTCGCTCGTCTCGCTCGTGAACGACGCCATGTCGAGGTCGGCGTCGCCGACCGCGTCGGTCGCCATCACGCCGGGGCCGCCGGCGTTCGTGACGATGGCGACGCTGTCGGTGTCGGGGAGGGGCTGGCTGCCCAAGATCCCCGCGGCGTCGAACAGCTCGTCGACCGACTCCGCGCGGATCACGCCCGCCTGATCGAGCCCCGCCTCGTACGCCTTGTCGGAACCGGCGAGCGTGCCGGTGTGCGAGGAGGCGGCCTGCGCGCCGGCGCTCGTGCGCCCCGACTTCACCGCGACGATCGGGGTGTCCTGTGAGGTCTCGCGGGCGGTCTCGATGAACTCGCGGCCGTCCTCGATCCCCTCGAGGTAGCCGATGATCACGTCGGTCTCCTCGTCGTCACCCCAGTGGTCGACGAAGTCCGTCTCGTCTAAGACGGCCTTGTTACCGAGCGAGACGACATCCTTGAATCCGATCCCGTTGTCGTTGGCCCAGTCGAGGACCGCGGTGACGAACGCGCCGGACTGGCTCATGAAGGAGAGCCCGCCGGGGAGCGCGTTCTCCGGGCCGAACGTGGCGTTCATGCCCGAGGGCGTCGACATGATCCCCAGGCTGTTTGGGCCGACGAGGTTGAGGTCGTACTCGTCGGCTAGCTCCGCGAGGCGACGCTCCCTCGCCGCTCCGTCCTCTCCAGTCTCCCCGAACCCGGCGGTGATCACGACGACGTTGCGGACCCCCGCCTCCCCGCACGCCTCGATGGCGTCCAACACGATCGAGGGGGGGACGACGACGACCGCGACATCGGCGTCAGCGTCGGCGACGTCGTCGACACAGGGCGTGTCGAGCACCGCGTCGTAGTTCGGGTTGACGGGGACCGTGTCGCCGTCGAAGTCGTCGAGGAGATTCGACGTGACGGCGCGGCCGACGGCCCCTTCGCGGGCGGTCGCGCCGACGACGGCGACCCGGTCCGGGTCGAACAGCTCGTTGAGCGTACCCATCAACCCGAGAGTACGCGAAGCGACGGCTTAAGATCGGTGGGACGTTCTTCGGAATCGGAGTCAACGGTGAACGATCGATCGGGTTTCGGTTAACCGTTCGTGGATCCCGGCGGTGAGTCGGGGGGGCCGTCGAGATCCGCGGCAGTCTCGGACGCGGAGAGGCCGGAGTCAATCGGCTCCGAGCCGGTGGGCTCCGGATCGGCCGACTCCGCGCCGCCGGCTTCGGATTCGGGCTGGGTGGTCCCGGCGTCGGAGGGGGGCGACTCGGCGGTCTCGGCGTCAGCCGAGGGCGACTCGGCGACCTCAACATCGGACGGTGGCGAACTGACGACCGGCGTCATCTCCCCCGCGTCCGGTCCGGCTGGCCTCGGGCGGGCGTCCGGCGCGACCGGATGGGTCCGATCCACCGTCGAGTCGCCGGGGTCACAGTCGGCGTCGGGGACACAGATCGTCACCTCGTTGCCGTCGGCGCCGGCGTCGAACGCCAAGTCGCCGCCGGACCGATCGGCGATCCAGTAGACGAGCCACAGCCCCATCCCGCCGGTGTGTCTGAGGTCGTCCATCTTCCACCGGTCGGTGATCGGGTCCCGCTCGGCCGGGGGGATCGGCGGCGCGTTGTCGCGGACCGCGATCTTGACCCGGTCGGCGGGCGCGGTGACCTCGATCTCGACGCTCGGCGCCGCCTCGGCGTGTTCGATCGCGTTCTCGATCAGTTCGGCGATCGCGTAGTCGAGCTCGGGGTGCGTGAACGCCCGCACGTCGCCGGGGCAGGAGACCGATATCTCCGCGGTCGGACTCGACCGGTCGTCGACGGCGTCCGCCACCGCGCTCTCGACGAGCGGCGCGACCCGGAGGGGTTGCGGGTGTTCGTGGTGGCGGAGGAGGTCGATCACGCCGCGCTGTTTCTCGGCGGTCGTCAACAGGTCGTCGGCGACCCGGCGAACCGTCTCCGCGTGGTCGATCAGGTCGGCGGCGAGTTCGGCCAGGTCGAACTCGTCGGGAACGACACCGCGTTCCTCGGTCGCCGTCGCGCTGACGGCGTCTTCGACGCGGTCGGCGATGCGCTCCGCGGTGCCGTCGACGATATTCATGTCGTTGCGGATCGTGTGTCGGAGAAGGTTGTCCATCACCGTGAGCTGACGCTCGCGGCGGTACTCGTCCGTGACATCGCGGGCGAAACCGGTGACGGCGACGACCTCGCCGTCCTCCCACACGGGGCGCGAGGGCACCCTGACCCAGGTGGTCCGCCCATCGGCCGGCCCGATCCGGTAGTCGAGGTTCGTCGGCTCGCCGTCGGAGAGCCGCTCCATCGCGTCCTCGACGGCCGGACGGTCGTCGGGGTGAACCGCGGCGAGGAACATCTGCGGGCGCCGTTCGAGCGCGTCCGGCTCGATCCCGAACACGGATTCGAGCGCGCCGTTGACGAATAACAGGTCCTCCAAGTCGGCGCTGAACATCCAGAGCACGTCCGGCGACGTCGACGCGATCGTCTCCAAGCGCCGGCGTGACTCGACCTCAAGGGTGACGTCGCGAGAACTCAGCGCGTAGCCGTCGAGGCCGGTCTCCGACGGCGGAAACACGCGGGTGCGAAACCACACCCAGTCGCCGTCGGCAGTCGCGTAGCGGTACTCCAACGGCGATTCCGGGGCGGTTCCGCCGGCGACGAGGGCCTCGAACGCCGTCCGAACGCGGTCGGCGTCGTCGGGGTGAATCAAGTCGAAGGCGTCGGTCCCGACGAGCGTGTCGGGGTCGAACCCGAGCAACTCGCGGGTGGCCGCGTTGAGGTATCGGAACCGGCCCTTCTCGTCGATCACCGCGACCTTGTCCTGCGCAAGGTCGACGAGGGTTTCGGGTTCCGGTGAGCGGGACATACGGAACACCTTCGAGAACTGGCGTATAAGCGTGGCCGCGTGATTATCAGGTGCGAAAACGGTCGCCGACGAACCGCCGGGCGAACGCGCCCTGATCGCACCTCCGGGAGGCCGATCCGTCGCGCCGTGGCAGATCAGTCGGCCGAGACGCCGGGGGCGTTGAGCGCGGCGGCAAGCGGGTCGGCCCCCTCGTCGTCGACCGCGAGCGAGACGCCGTCGTCGCCGAACTCGATCGCGGCCTCGGCGGCATCGCGGACGTACTCGGCGGCGTGGTCGCCGTCCGGGTCGAGCCGAACCCCCTCGGCGAGCAGCGGCGTCTCGCTCAGCAGCTCAACCTTCCGGTAGGCGGTCGAGAGGGCGATGTCGCAGTCGTCGGCGAGTTCGCTCGTCGTCTTCGGCGTCGCCGCGGCGGCGAGGATCGCCCGACAGTCGGCGTCGGCGAGCGCCTCGAACGTCGCGTCGAGCGCCGCGTCTCCCTCGGTCGTCGTCGTGGCGTCGGTCGTGCGCGGGGGGCGTTTCATACCTGTACGTTACGGCTACAGCCTCCCGAACTGTGGCCCCTCATATGCGGGGAGTTTTATACCCGACCGCGCGCCCGCCAACGTTTTTGCCCGGCGCGGGCACGGACGAACGAGATGGGATCGGGAATCCGGGCGGAGGTCTCGCTGCCGACCGCGGCGGCCTCGCCGTTCGACGGCGTCGTCGACGGAACGACGCCCGTCACGGGCGTCACGCGGTGTACGCCCGCCGACGACCGCGAGCGAGTGGTCGTGGAGTTCATCGCGGACGCGGACCTCTCGGTCGCCGAGGGAGTCGAAGTGGTCTTCGACTACGGCGGCCGAGCGGCCTACCGGTTCGAGGCGGCGGTCGACCCGGACTCGCCGTTCGCCGTCCTCGACCGCCACGAGACGCCCGTCTCGGAGGCGGTGGTCCGCGACGGGCGGCTGCGCGTCACCTTCCACGCGAGCGACTTGCCGACACTGCGGTCGGTGTTGGAGGCGTTCCGCGAGGCGTGTCCGGAGATGGAGGTGCTACGCCTGCTCCAGTCGTCGACGACGCCGACGGAGTCGGACTTGGTGACCGTCGACCGGAGCGAACTGACGGAGCGCCAACGCGAGGTGCTCGAAGCCGCCTACGAGGCGGGGTACTTCGACCACCCGAAGGGCGCCAACGCCGGCGAGGTCGCGGCGTCGCTGGGCATCGGTCGGTCGACGTTCACCGAGCACGTCGCCGCCGCCCAGCGGAAGCTGTTCCGGTCGCTGCTTGACTAAGGATCGATTATCACATTCCGACGCCGCGAGAATCCGAGGTCCGTTTGATGGGCATGGGGAGCGTACGCACGGGTATGACGGGGCGATCCACCCACACCTTCGTCTGCCCGGAGTGTCGGCGCTCGATCGAGGTGGACGACGCGATGCGGGCGACGCTACTCGAGACGGGCTGTGTCGTCTGCGGGGCGCCGGTCACCGAGGAGGACATCGGCGAGGCGCCGACGATCAGCTGAACGGAGTCGGCCGGCGACCGCCGCAGAGCCTCCGCCGTCGTCCGCACCGCAGAGACGCCTCCCCGCTGTCCCCGCGCTGCGCGCCGTCTCGTTCCCTTTATCAACTCGTGGGAAGAAGGTTCGATATGCCGACGAACAGCGAGGTCGAGATGTCGTCGACCGAGGTGGACGCACACCTGTCTCGCCACGAGACGGGCGTTCTCGCGCTCGCGCGCGACGACGCGCCGTACGCGATCCCGATCTCCTACGGGTACGACGCGGACGAGCGCGCGTTGTACCTCCGGCTGGTGTCGACGCCCGACAGCGAAAAGCGCGGGTTCCTCGCGTCGACGCCGCGGGCCCGCGTGGTCGTCTACGAGGACGAAGACGACGAATATGCCAGCGTCGTCGGCGTCGGCACCCTCGAACGCGTCGACCTCGACGAGCTCACCCCCGAAACTATCGCCCAGTACGGTGAGACGCAGCGTCCCCTCTTCGAGATCTGGGCCGACGACAAGCCGGACCTCGACATCGAACTCTACCGCTTTGCGCCCCAAGAACTGACCGGACGGAGGGTCGTTGTCGAGCGCGACGAGGCGTAGGGATTTTCCGATTAGGTTTGTATTTAATCCAAACTAATTTTTCTGCCGTCTCATGGGAAGCGCAGAAGTCAGGCTGTTTGACACCCTCCCCGCGCTGAAGCGCAAAGATTCCCACGGCACCGCACCACTGGGTTGGGATATTGTAGTTTACCTGAATTGAGGCGCTGAGGCCCCTTCCTCAACGAACGAGCGAAGCGAGTGAGTAGAGAGAGGATACAGTGTTCACAGGAGCAGCTCTTGTGTGCGGACGAGACGCAAGAGCGTGGCATTCAGCGTGGACTCCCGTTTTAACTGCCCAAGGTAGTAGGCGAGGATCCGCCATTCACATTTAACGCCTCGCTGTCCAATCACACGCCTACGGATGCGCCTCTATGCCTAGACTTTTGCTGGTCGCAGAGGTACTTCAGCCCGATATCCTTCACCGCATTATTTCACTACTCGATCAAAACGAAAGGTGTCGACGACGCACCCGGACCGATGCCAAGTCAGGTAACCGTACACACTAGTACAGATCCCAGAGTAGCATCGCCGACAACAACCGGTGACTCTTGCTGGATAGATAGCTACCTGTCCAAGCAACAATTCGACTAGAATTACATGTCGAAAATATACTGACTTCTTCCCAACCCTACTCAATCACCGCTGACACGGTTCTCCTCTTGAGGGAGAAGGATTTGTTTCTGTAGCTTACTTTGTAAAATTATAATACTGGCAAATATTGAATCTCACCCAGAGACAGACAGGTTAATTCCTTCCCATACCCCGTGATAGTGCTCCCACAACAACACTGCTGGGGGGAGTGCTATCACTGTGAATACGAAAGAGTACACCACGCTCAGCGCCATCAAGAGGCCGAAGTCCCCAAGTACGGGTGTGATGGCGAGCGCGAGCGCACCCGTCCCGAGCGAAGTAGTGAGCATACTTCCAAGCAGGGCACCACCTGTCCCCGAGAGCGTGATAATCATCGACTCGTAAGCGTCGGCACCAGCGTTATACTCATCGATGAACCGATGAGTGGCGTGTACTGAGTACGCAATTCCGAGCCCAATTGAAATCGATAGAATTGTGCCGGTCAGCGCGTTCAGTGATATCCCGAGATATCGCATTGTCCCAAGTAAGAATGCGATTGCGATTAAAATCGGGAAGAGATTCGCTATTCCGAGGAGCGGTTTGCTCTCCAATACGGCGTAGGCAATAACGAGGAACAATCCTGTTAACCCAATTGCGATGATTAGTCCCTGAATTGAAGAATTAAAGATAATGTCTGTCACGGCATCAAATACGACGATCTGACCGGTGGCGGTCGTCTCGTACCGGAATTCTTCAGCGAATTCTCGAGTGTCGGCCGCGGCCTCGGCCTGCGAGGCCCCGGAGTCGATCGCATAGTCGACCTGCGCACTCCGTCGATCCGGTGTGAGGTACTGCGCAGCCCGATCGCCGGACGACGAGGCAAACAGCACATCGTAGATACGGTCAAGATTTTGATCCGGAATTCCGTTTCCGTCGATATCGTTGCGGGCGACCAGTTTGGCAAATTCCGGATTTTGTTCGGCATGCGATTGGATCACCGTCACAATACTTGTTGGCTGGGCGCTCCCGCCGTCACCGACTGCGAGTGAGCCTGATGCATCGTCGTTTGGGTCCGCGAGAGCCTCAAGCGCATGGCCCTCTTCGAAGTTCCCTTCGACGTACAACTTCACTGTTTGGTCCTGGTTGGTCGAGAAGCGATCTTCAAGCAGGTTCAACGTCTCAGTGACAGTGTACTCACTCGGTGCGAACGGCTCAGGGAGGCTGGTCACATAGTCCGGTTGCTCTTCCGGGGGAAGGAAGTCCTCCGTCTCGAAGGAGGTGTCGACGCCGCTGCCGTACGCCGCGGCCATCCCCCCTGTCACGAGTAGCACGACCACGAACGCGATTGGCGCGTACCGACTGACCTGTGCCGGGAACGTCAAGAATTTTCCAAGTGTTGAGTCCTCCGAAGAGATCGGAGCCGAGTTGAATTCTGGGACTCCGTACTGCTCTCGCAGTCTGTCGACGACCAGTTTTGCTGCCGGCAGAAACAACCCGAAGATCAGGAAAGTGAAGGTAATCCCGACCGCCGAGGCGATTCCCAAGTTTCGGATCGGCGTGAGGTCAGAGATTACGTTTGCCCCAAATCCGAACACAGTGGTCACAGTGACAATTATGAACGCGATCATCAGTTGGTTATTCGCCTCACGCATCGCCTCTGTCGCCTCGTACCCCTTGACGGTCTCCTCGCGATAGCGGTTGATAATGTGGATTCCGAAGTCGACCCCGACCGCAAGCAACAGCACAGGAACGGTAATCATCTGTTGGTTAAATGGGATTCCAGAGAATCCGAGGAACCCAAACGTCCAGATGATGGTCATCAGAAGCGACAGCAGCCCGAGCCCGAGGTCGATTGGGTCACGGTAGGCGACGACCAAGAATAAAAGCAGTAATAGCACAACGACAGGCATTACGATGGTGAGCGAGTCGCCAATGACGTTCGCCGTCTCAGCATTCGTCACGCCGCTGCCGAACGCGGTGAGATCTCCGGGCTGATCAGCCGCAATCGATCGGATCGTCGTTTGAACCTCTTGGAGGTTAGCGTCGGAGAATCCTCCGGGAACATCGTGTGAGACGACAGTGATGGACGCGCTTGCGCTCACGCTCGTCGGGTTGAAATCTGTCGCGAGCGTCCCCGTAAACCGTGGATTTTCGGAGAGACTTCGAATGACCTGCCGGACGCGGGTTGCGCTCGTCGACTCTAAGACGCGCCGCTGTTCGGCTGCGGTGGTCGCCGAGGGGTCGATTGTCTGTGCGACGACTGTGGCTGGGCCGTTTGCCGAGGCCACCCGCAGGTCGTCTCGTGACTCGACCTCTTCTAAAACCCGGAGGTCTCTGAGCAGGGCCTCCTTTGTCAGGACGTTGCCTCCCGAGTGGATGAGTTGTGTGGACTCGCTCTCCGGTTCGAACGGATCCTCAAACTCCTGGTTGACGGCGTCGAGCGCCTCCTGTTCGTCAAGGCCTTCGGTAAACGAGTCGGTCGCCTCAGTATCCGTACTAACGAGCCCCATTCCGCCAGTGAACACCAGCGTAAAAACAAGGAATATGATGATGACTCGGCGCGGGCTGTCGACGATGGCGTCGTTAAGTCGCCGTGTCCACGCCTCGATCCGCTCGCCGAGAGACATCGGTTACTGCCGCCTCCGGTAGACAACAAGCGCCCCCGTCCCGACGACAAGGAGTGCGACGATGATAACCGGCAGCGGTAGTCCACCGCCCTCACTCTCAGTCACGTCTATCGGGACACGGTAGGTGTCTGTCAGTTGGCTGTCTCCGTCCACGTCATCGTACCGAAAGTCAAGCGAGATTGGGTACGTGCTACCCGGCGTTGCAGAGCCTGTAGTAGTCAACTCGAAAGTCATCGTGGTGGTTTCCCCGGAGTCGAGTGATTGGACGTATCCTGTGTCGGTATCACCTGTATCGAGCGGATCGTCGGCGAACAACCGTGCCTCGACGTCGCTGGCAGTCTCGTTGAGGTTGTTCGTTACAGTGACATCGACGGTACGGGTCCCACCTGACTGAATGGTGCGGTTCTCGACTGCAACGTCAAAGCGGTCACGCTCGGGGGCAACCTCAGCGTCGACGACGAGGTCTTCGAAGGCCCGCAACTCATCTTCACCATTCCGGTACTGAACTACCATATCGAGCGAGCGCAGGCCGGACTCGGCCTCGCCACTAATCGAGATTGGCAGTGTGAAGTTCGCGGATTCGCCGGAGTCAAGCGTCCCTACAGCGGTTGACCGCTCTGCCGGGATCACGCTCTGGGAATTGCCGGCGTACTGAACAACAACGCTACGGGCCGGAACAGGACCGTCGTTGCGAACGGTGCCGACCAGTTCGCCGTCCTCGGCGACGCGAAGCTGTGACTCCACGTTAGTGAATGCGAACTCCTGTTCGGCAAGCGGGAGGATCCCGAGTGAGAGCCCATCATCGGTGCGGGTGATCCCGTCTGGGTCCTCGAATTGTACGGAACCGGAGAGCGTGTACTGCTGGACTGGTAGATCGGACGCGACGCCCACATCGTATGCGACAGATGTCGTCTCGCCGGGTTCGATCTCCTCGATCCGAACAGTGTTGGACTGACCATCACTCACTGTGACACTATTACTTTGCGTCCCAAAAGTCACGTCAGCATTATGCGCCGTCTCCGCGCCGACATTCTCGATCGTCGCCTCAACGGTGCCGCTGTCACCGATCTGCGCGTCGCTGTCGATGTCAACGACTTGGAACCGGGCGTCGTCGCGCACGCGGACTTCGACGTCCCGGGAGATCGTTACGGTTCGGCTCTCGCCGGAGGATATGTAGCCGTAGGTGAGATCTAGATCTAGCGAGTATGTGCCGGGCTCGACGCCCTGCGGCACGTTCAGACTCACCGGTAGTTCACCGGGGGCGCTTGTCGTCACGCTGCCGATCGATGTCTCGCCCGACTCGACAGATAGTGGACCACTCGCCTCAACCTCGGCGCGGACGTTGCGTGCCGTAGTGACAAGATCGCTGTTCGCAGCGTTCCCGAACCGGAGGTCTCCGTCGTTGGCGATCTGGAGGGAGATCTGGTTGGTCCGGCCGGGGACGAGGTTCGGGTTCGGCGCGAACACGTCAAGGTCAGGAGACCCACCGATGTTCGAGGCCTGTGCGGGCGCGCTAACGCCGATGCTAGGTGCGGCGTCGGAGCCGGTTAGCTCAGCGCCGACAGCACCGATGCCGAGACCACTAGTGAGGAGAAGCACACTCACAAGCACAACGGATAGGAGGCGAGTCCGCATGCGCTACCGCACCTCGATAGTCGTGGTGTTTGTACTCCGGGGTCGGGGGAATTCCGTTGCGGGACTATTCGGCGAGAAGTGGCGAGCTCGTTGCACATTCACTACTTCACCCGGGAACCAATAAACATTTTGTTCGTGGACTCTCGTATCTCGGTATGGAGCAAAAAAACGAAGCTATCGCAGCTGACGCGAGGAAGCAATAATGGCGCGCTTTACCGATGAAGATCGCGAGCGTATCCGCGAAGAGTTGATCGAGGCGGGCCACAAACTTTTCGCGCAGTTCGGTTTCGATCGAACGCGTGTGAATGATATTACCGAAGAGGTGGGAATCGGTACTAGTACGTTCTACCAGTTTTTTGACTCGAAAGAGCAACTGTATCTTGTTGTGCTGGTCTCTGAGCGCGATCAGTTATTTGAACAACTCGAAGCAGTCATCGGTGAGGTGGAGACACCACAGGCGGAAGCTGAAATGATCCTGCGGACAACACTTAAACAAGTCCGATCGAACCCTCTTATTCGGAGGCTGTTTGTGGAGGGTGAGATACGGCGGATCGATGAGCAGTTGAATGGAACAAACTATGATGATGCTACCAGTACAGGGGACAACAATAACACGGGCACGATTAGTAAAGGCGATAGCGACAACAAACCCGACACAGGTGCCGAAGCAGATTTCCGCGTGTTACCGCAGCCGGAAGCATGGGTTGCGCGCGATGATGTCCGGATAGACGATCCGGATATCGTACGAGGACTCCTACGGTCGCTGCTGTTCGTCACGCAAGCACAGAACACACCGATCGTCCTGAACGAGACCTATGATGAGGTTGAGGAGGCACTGATCGACACGGTTATCACGGGATTGTTCGCAGATGAATCGATGACTTCTTGTGACGATCACAGCGGGTGAACTACCCCACCCTACTCGCTCACGGCTGACGCCGTTCGCTCCTTGATAATGTTCAAGCAAGTTATGGAAGATTCAAGGCTCAGTCGATCACATTGGGTTTGAGTGAAAGTGTCTGCTTGGGAAGAGTGTGGAACCTACCGAAGCAGACAACAAGATAGAGGAAGAGCATCTTCTTAATTTTGTCGTCAACAGCCTCGATGAAGAGCTTGAGATAGACATCGACGAGAACGTCAAGGTCACGACAGAGACGTTGTACGAGGTCCTCGCCGGCGCCAGCGCCGGCGGGACCTCGATCAATCACGTCTGCGAAACGACCGAAGACTCGCCACACGCCAACACCGTCCGAGGACATCTCACCGAGCAGTTCGAACTTGATTCCGTTGAGGCGGTTGGGGACACGCTACGTCAACGAGATACGCTTGAGACGCTTCCAGATCGACCGGTGGAGGTCTGTGTAGACCTCCACCTCGACCCCTACTACGGCGATGAAGACGAAACGGAAGCGCTGTACTTCTCACAGGCGAAACGGGGAACCACGACGTTTCACGCGTACGCGACGCTGTACGCGCGGGTACGCAACAAGCGGTACACGCTGGCGGTGCGCCAGCTGGTCGCTGGCGACACCACCAGCGACGTCCTTGCTGCGTTTCTCGAGCTCCTCGACGGCCTTGACCTCGGCGTCAAGGCCGTCTATCTCGATCGCGGATTCTACAACAGCACCTGTCTTGGGCTGTTGTCCACGCACAACTACGCCTACGTGATGCCGATCGTCAAGTGGGGTGAACCGCCTCGAGGTCAGGCCCCGAGGCTTCCCGTTTCAACGACGCGCTTTACAGATTCCGCAAGGGAATCCACAGGGAGCGCAGTCTCCGCGGGCGTGGATTCGGAGTCTCCCACTCCTACTTGGTGGTCACGGCAGAGCGTCTGACCCGGATTGTTTTCGCCGACTAAGCCAGACGCGAAGTATGCCGTCACACCACTCTGTTTGAGATATTTCGAGTTAATGGCTTGGTTCACGAGTTGTCGGCTTCATCCATGGGGTCAAGCCCCATGGCATTCGCCTCGCACCGGTTGTGAAACGATCCAAGACGAACTCAGCAGAGGCTGGAGCCGCGAGATCGAACACGAACTCGCCGGCAAGGTAACGTTCCCTGTGTTCATCGACTGCGTCTACCAACAGGGACGATACGACGAACACGGGGTGGCGCGTCACGGCTACGCCGCTGACGCGCCGTTTATCGACACGCCACGGGATGCCCGAGAGCACTACAGCAAGCGCTTCGGCATCGAGTCGAACTACCGATTAGCCAAGCAGAGTCTCGCATTCACCAGTTCTCAGGACGCTGGGCTACGGCTGGTGATGTTTGTGGTGAGCCTACTGCTCTAGAATAGCTGGCGGTATCTACACTGGCGGTACGTGGCGGCGCCCCGCCGCGGGGGGCGCCGCCTCTGACAGTGGTCGTTCACGGAGTTCTGTGAGACGGTGTTGCGAGCCGCTTGGACAGCGCTTTGTGTGCGTAGGACTGTTCCAGCGAACCAACCACTCGACGACCGGTTCTTCCGGTAGCTGTCCACCGGTCCGGACAGCAGTTGTGAATGGCGACGCTGTCGCGTCGGCGGCAGTCTGCCGCCGACAGCGACGGTCCACCCCGAAGACTAAGCTCACCAGCACTTCGAAGGCACTCCACGATCAGTCCAATCTGGTTCACCGCCATTAGACAAGATCACGCGGCTGTCGATGTGATCGACTGAGCATCGCATCTTCGGCCCGGACGACCAGGCGCACAACGCTAGAATCGACGATACTCGCTACAATCAATACTCTATGGCCGAAACCGTGAATTCGGCTGTGAAACGCTTGCTCGGCTTCCCCGTGCGAGCGCGGTCATGATTCCGTGAGTTCCGCGAAATCGCGCTGATATGTGTCGTCTATAACATCAAACGCTTCGTCAAACAGTGAATTCCAACGCCTTACAGCGATTCAACACGGCCGAGAGAAAAGTCGATCCACGATTGAAGCAAATCTGTTACAACAGGCTCGCTGCGACCGATTCTAACCTAAACACATCCAGCAGCATCACTTATGTGAAACACCGCTAACGTGAGTGAACCAGTGGATATTTATTCGTCTGTTCACACCAGTATAAATGGGACCACAAGTCCCTGATGAGAGCCAGTCGGACGTACAGCCCACGTCACCAACTGGCTCTCAGACACGCTGCGTTCCAGATTTCTACTAAACTGTCCGGCCACTGATGTGGAATACAGCCTAGCGGAACCCGACTGAAGTAGCGTTGTCGACCGAACTTGATCTTAGGGAAGTTGATGAGTATCGCGGATGATATTTAGGCCAGCACAGTCATATGAATTGCTGGGAGGATGATGGTATACAAGCGGTGTTCACCGAAACAACATGATAGCAAGTTCTATTAATCCAGTGAAAGGTCCGACTTACAGGCGCTGGGCGAGTGTTCTGTGTGGGATGTGTATTTTGGGCCTGCTCATGTATACCGGGGTTGGGGCTGTAACTGCACAAGAGACAACAACCAATATAACCATTGATGGAGAGCAGCTCAAGTCTGAAGACAATGTTGTCGTATTAAACGACCCAAACGCAAACATCACTGTCACAGCAGATGCGCCGATTGAGTTGATAGAACTGCGAGTCAATGGGGACGTATACCGTTCATATCGACCTAATTCGATGACATTTGACCGATCAGTTACACTTGACCTTGACCCAAATGAAAATACGGTAGAAGTGATTGCAAAATCTGACACAGTAACAACATTCAAATCATCAATAACGAAGCATACAGCCGCGCCAAGGGTAGAATACACCTCGCCATTTTCAACGACGGTCAAAGGTGGGCCAAACAATACAGTAAATGTTACTAGTGGGCAAGTTACTCTAGCTGGCAATCTTCACACGGTAGTAGATGTTAAGAGCATCCGAATTGAGCGAACGAGCAACTACGGGCCTGATGAGAGTAGCTCAGATGTAGACCGGAAGATTCATCGAATTTCGAACCCCGGAGAGTCTTTTTCTCAAGAGTTACTGCTTGTCGACGGAACAAACAATCTCACCGCAGAGTACACAGATACGCTCGGCCGCACAAACACTGACCGGTTTGTAATTGACGTTAATGATGAGTCGGATCCTACCATCAATATCACCGTCGCGGATGATAGTTACACGGATACGGCGAGCATCAGCGGTACGGTTCAGGATGAAACGAAACTCAAGCGTGTCGAAATAAATCGGACATCGAACAATGGCTCACAGGTTCTGATGTTAAGCCCAAACGCAAAGCCGAATCCAGACAAACTCAAATACAGTTTCGATACGACGGTTGAATTATATGGCGACAACGACGACAATGAATTCAAAATAACAGCAGAAGATGCGGCAGGAAACATACGGAATCAAACGTTTGTAATCAAGTATGAACCAGAACCAGAGGTGAACATTACAAACGCGACGATCAATCTAGAGGCAAAAACAGTCCACCTTGCTGGCACAGTCTCACAGGCAGAGATTAGTCGAGTCACGATCGAGACATTCAATACATCAACTGGAGAGCGACTTGATCTTGATCGAGTGTATGATACAGAAACATTCACGAATACTGTTAGCTTTGATAAAGAGTTTAGAGCGTCTGCCAAGGGTACAATAGTGGCCATACTGGTGAGTTATCGGTCGGGACAGTACTCAACAAGTATTACACCAGAGATTCCAGATTCACAAAAAGAAACAAACAACGGCACAGAGACGACTGATAATACGACTTCAGTACAATCCGAGACAACAAATAGAACAGTCCAAAACACAAGCGAAACAAAGCCAGATAATCAAACGTCTGTTGAAACTAATTTGTCTAGTGAAACTGAAAGCCAACCAGACACGACACCAAACTCGCCGACGTTACTTCCTGTTCGGACACGCGATGCCTTTGGTGGAATCGTTGTCGTGGGGGGAGCATACATACTTGGACACTGGGTATAAGGCAGTGAGAATCATATCCAGTCAAGTTGACATACTTGTGTAATACATTGTTGGTGGTTTGCCGTCTTGCGATTTCCGTCTGTGCCGAGTGAATTCGGTTCAGTTAATCTTGGTTGGTCCAGCGATCACGACACCGTCTCGTTTAATAGTGACATCAATGTTGAACTCATCGGCGGGATAAGAAAAGTCAAAATTACAACCAATTTCACTGTCGCTATCGACCGTGGCTACACAATTAAGAACTTGACTGATTCCGCCATCCTTCTCATCCGCAGTGATACGAATAATCGCGGAGCTGTTCGGCGCAAGGTTGGTGCTAGCTGTCACAGATAGCCGAGTAGAGTTGCTGATGGTGTGATTTGTTAGTTCAGCAGTGGGTTCAGACACGGTGAATGACTGCCGAAGTGAGACCCTCGGTACAGAGTTCGGTGCTGACTCATCAATTTCAAGCGTAACCGTGTACTCACCCGGTTCCAATGTTGTTGTGTCAACCCCCACGGCAAGTCCAGATACGCTGTCATTGTACACTGTGTGGACGCTCGCAAGTGGATCAGTAGGTGACTCGCCCTCTTCCGAGGTTAACTGGAGGTTAATTCCATGACCGAGAGTACCTTGACCCGCAAGCCCGTATGTGACGATACCAGTGTGCTGATGAGATACATCACCGTTTTGAAGAGTAACGGAGACGTCTTGTGAGCCTGTTACTTCAGGATTCTCAATGTCGTACGCGACACGAAGTGTACTGTGGGTAGAAATCTCAACTGGATGGTCAAGTGAGATTGCTAAGCGCCCGTCTGTACCCGTCTGGATGCTCTGTATCGATCCTTTCAGTGAGCGATCGATATATCCGTTCTTGTTTGTATCAATCCCAAATACCTCGATATCGGGCTGAGTAACCTGTTGAGTAGCTGCGTGAGATCCGCCGTGATTGCTCTGATAGTTGATCGAGACTGATGTGAAAGAGACTGTCTCATTACTACTTATGTCGGCTATGTGGGTAGTTTCAGCACCAGGGGTGCTATCAACAGGGAACACAAGGTTTGACGCTGGAGCTGGTGACGTAAGGAGACCACCAATCCCGGTAATTGGAAGCCGTGTCCAAAACTCATCACCACGGGCAACATTAGCGGAATCCACATCCGTGGTGTCCGTAGCAGCTATTTCTGACAACTCCGACTCCTTTTTTAACCCCGTTTCAATATTTTTGTACGATGTATCAGGGGGAACAATCACACTCGTTCCATTCGGTTGGGATGGTTCAGTAATCATAAGCACTGCTGCAACGCTTGTCTCATCAGTTGAGACAATTAGGTTATATCGGCCAGTATCGAGTACGGCCCCTTCAGAGAGTCCAGATTCAGAAATGAGTCGGACTGAGTCACCGCCAGTAGCTGTGAACCGGTTGCTCTTGTCTACACCAGTTGGATAGAATGTATTAGCCCGGACAGTGACCGAACCATCTCCATTGTTATCGTACGCACGGAGTGTTGTCTGGTACTGTTGATTCGGTGCCTGGATGGTGAGCGTCACCTCATCAGTGTCACGCATCTGGATCCCAAGCGTAGCCACATCGCCCTGCGTCACTGTTGTCTTTGCAGTATCAAACCCAACTGCAGGGGATGACTGTGATTGTGCCGCAGTTGAGATGCTGAGCGGCATAGCAAGGCAAATAACCCCAAGAAAGAGGATCACTACGCCAAGCGAGACACGTGTATTCATGATCAATTCCTCCTACCGTTCTCGGTTGTAAATACTTTCTGTCAATCCCAGCGTGTCTGCTTCGCGAAAAACATGAACACATAGAGAGCGAAACGTGGTCGCGGTGGAACGTCGCGTTGTGCTTGTCGCAGACAAGGTCCCACGCATCGAAGTGCGGCTGACTGGTGGTTTCACCTTTCTTGGGGTGGGTGACACCGCTTTTTGTGCTCCCGATGGTGCGCCGAATCGCTTTCTGAACGAAGTTTGCGGTCAACTTCGTCTCGGTGCGGAGTTGATCGTAGAAACAAGAGGCCCAATCTTCAAGCGCAAGCCGAAAGGCGATCGGTAGGATAGGGTAGTTTACACTAGCGTGTATCAACGAGGAGAGACGCTTGGGTGTGGGATTCTTTTGGCCATCAGGTTTTGTAGTAATCGTGTCAGTTGTCTGTGGAATATCCGCTACGCTAGCAACTGACGAGCCTTAGGCATCCGCAAAAAATGAAAATACGCACCGCGAGGACCGAACGGAGTGATCCGTTCGGTTATTAGCTGGCGTTAGTTGTTGCGACGGGTCGCGAGCAGCGCAGCCGCGATGAGCGCAACAAGGGCGACAAGCGCGCCGAAGCCGGGCGTGCTGCCGTCAGTGCTGCCACCATCGGAGCTGCCGTTATCGGCAGTGTCGTCGCCGGTGTCGTCACCAGTGTCGTCGCCGGTGTCGTCACCAGCGTCGTCACCAGTGTCGTCGCCGGTGTCGTCACCAGTGTCGTCGCCGGTGTCGTCACCAGTGTCGTCGCCGGTGTCGTCGCCGGTGTCGTCGCCGGTGTCGTCACCAGTGTCGTCGCCGGTGTCGTCAGTCTGCCGCTCTTCGACGATTTCAACGTCGGTGGAGTCAGTGGTATCACCACTGTCGGCCTCGAGCGTGTACGTCCCCGTCTCGAGGTCGGAGGTATCGACGGTCAGGGTGAACTGGCCATCGTTGCTCCACTCGTCGACAGACGCAGACTCAACCGAGTTATCGTTCTGGTTGAGCACGTTGAGCACGATGGAGTTGTCGTCAGGCTGGAGGTTCGTCGTACCCTCCACGACCATCGTCTCACCAGCAGCGACGGGGTTGATTCCGTCTGCCTGAGCGCCTTCCGGGTAAACCGAGTCAAGCGAGACCGAAGCCTCGGTGACACGGAAGGTCGTCGAAATCATCAGGTCGTCCGTAGCGTCTGCCTCAGTGGTCTGAGAGACAATCCGGTCACGGACCTGATTGCCGGTAAGCGACTGGTCCTCAAGATCGGTGATGAAGCTCGACAGCTCATCGATGCCGACTGTATCACTCGAATTTGCGTTCGGAAGATCGCCGTCACCGACGGTCTCGTCGCGACCGAGCGAGATGACGTGCCCGGACGCAGCGCCCTGTGAAAGGTCGACGCTGACGTCTTCTTCGTCGAACGTACCGTCGTTGTCAACGGACACTTCCGTGACATCAACGTCGCCACGCTCGCCAACGAAGGCAACAACAACATTCGACTGCCCCTCTGCAGTCCCGTTGACAGTCATCGTGCTGTCTTCAGTGGCGAACTGGCCGTCAATGGTCCCGAACTGAGCCGTAAGACCGCCCGACTCAACGGAGATCGTGGCACGGGTACCATCGTTGCTGGTCCATGACGAGGTGTTAATTTCGCTGTCGTCATCGGAGCCCAGTTCGATGTTGCGTGCGTCGTCCGCGTCGATTACGCCAATCTGGTACTGACCCTCGAACGCCAGGATGTCATTACCGCCACCGTTACCGTTCGAGAGAGTGACATCCTCGACTTCGAAGGTGTCGTCAGAGTCAACGTCAATGTTGTCTTGATCGTTGACCTCGACAAGCTCCCAGTTGTCGTTGTTAAGCGCGTAGAGACGCACCTCGTCAGCCGCCTCGGCGGTGCCGTTCACGTCAACTTCCGAACCGATGGTGTACTCATCCGTCGGACTGTCAAGTGTGAGTTCACCCTCGGTGACTTCGAGGTCGACATCGTCTTCGAGGTCGTCGCTGTCTAGCGCCGACGTGTTCGTCTGGCTAGAGTAGACCTCGACAGTAGCATCACCAGTATCGAGGAACTGGGTTTCTATCGACCCGACAGCCGTCGTGCCATCAATCTCGACGATGGCGTATGCGTAGTTGTCGCTACCCGAGTTGTAACCAGTGTCGCTGACGTCGTCGACGTTCCGGAAGATGTCAGCAGCCTGGTCGTCGCTGACACCATCCGCGAAGTCGCTTTCGTCAATAGCGACGAGCCGTTCCTGACCGTCGGTCCCACCGCTTACCGTGTAATCAACGTTGGAACCCTGCGTGACAGAGTCTTCTGCGACATCAATCGAGAGCTCGTCCTCGGTGGTGAGCTCGATCGTGTACTGCTCAATTACGCTATCCTGGTCAATCTCGTCGTTACCTTCGAAGATGACGGTGTACTCACCGGCATCTTCGTTTTGAAGATTCAGGCCGACGCTGGCAGCATCACCGGTTTCGCTGCCTTCACCGTACTGGAGGACATCATCGTCTGTCAAGACTTCATCGGTAATATCAGCGCCACTCGGGTCCTCCACGGTGAGGGCAAGGCCTTCAGCGTCGCCGAAGTTCCACTCAGCAAAGACCTTGAGACTGGCCGCAGAGTCGGGACCGACTTGGCTGATGTCGCTTCCGCCACTCAACTGGACCTCTGCGGTCGTGATGTCGGGCGAGATGACCGTGGTACTGAAGCCACCGTCACCATCGTCGGGACCATTCAGGTCATAAGTACCCGTTTCCTCGTCTTCCGGAATCGGATCCTGAAGCGGCGTGCCCTCACGGTTGCCGGACGTGCCGGAGAGTTCGCTGTGCGAGATTATTCCTCGAGAAGCATTCCCGACGAAGACAACGTCGTCTTCACCCTGGAAGACGGTGTTCCCGTCTGTAACAAGGTTGCTACCAGAGGAACGATCTTCTGGTGCAGTCACCTCCGCGGTGTCAGTGAATGCGGAAGCCGAAACCACGTCGCCAGCACTCACATCAGGCACGTCATCCGAGTCGAACAGGTGCGCAGTGTGCTGACCCGGGAACCCGCCTGCGTCACTAATTGTGACGGTAGCGGTACCACTGCTATCAGTGGATCCAGTGTCGGAAACACCGGCGAGAACCGCGTCTCCGTCACTGTTTTCATAGGTGACAGCAATAACGGCACTGCTACCGCTGTCACTGCTAAAGTCGCTATAGTCAACCTCTACTGTACCATCGTCGAGGGTCTGGTCCTCAAACGTGACCGACCCATCGTTGACTGCCGCAGCGGCCGGCGCTGCAGCAAAGCCAACTGCCACCATAGAGATTACCATGATGGCACTGAAGAAGACCGCGTTGGCCTTCGAGCGTGTATTGTCGTTTGTCATTGTTTGGTTTTTGTCAGCATCCGAGTACGCCAGTCGTTTTGTCCGCGACACACCGTCTCAGTTTTGGTCTCGTTGTGAGACGGTTACCGTGTGTTGGATTACTCGCGCCTGCCGTGTTCGGAGGTAGGGGCATTTTGAACAAACACCGGTTATTATAAATACTTTGTGTGTACTCACATCCATGACAAACGCTATCAAGCCCCGTATGAAGACGTGAGACAGCCGTTCTGTGATTGGCGGGTCTAGCTTGGCGTGTAGCACACCTACAGTTAATCTACTGTATCGAGGGGATAGTAGTAGGATGAATATGTGGGTGCTAGAGAGGACAAGAATCTGATCGATTGTCACGGCGATCGATCTGGTCGTCTTAATTAGCATCTGATAGCGTCCTGAGACAGCGATCACATGATAATTAACCAATATGAAATTTGTTTGTAGTCAAACTCAACATTAGCAGATCGAGAGCGCAAGCATGTCCAGTCGGAGAACACAGTCCAATGACAGATATCTTTGGTGAGGACATAGAGAAAGACTACGGCGTCAGTTTTGAGAGGGGTCCGGTAACGGGTTCACTCGACGGACAACAAGTTCAATGTCGAACGTAGCGGGGTCTGTGGACCCGTTTGCGTCATCAGCATCATACTGGATCACGATCTCACTGAGAGTCCGTGTTCCTGTACCAAACGAATCGTACTGTCGCTCGATATATGTTCGTCCAACAGCGGTTCGCTCAGAGACGCGTGGTGGATGATACGTTCGGTCATCAGCTGGTGGCTCGTAGTAGGCGTCAGCCCGAAACTCGAGAGTTCCATACCGTGCTGGTCCAACGTTCGAAATAACAATGTCAGCAACAATCTGTGATTGATATGGCGACTCAATAATGCGGTCAATACGAACAGTTTCGACAGCGATCCCCGCAGTATCAAGCGGAATTGGTTCGCCATCCGGGCGAGCAGAATCGGGTGGTTGAGTCTGATTACCTGTACTCGTCTGAGGGCGTGGTGACTCGGTTGTGTGTGAGCGAGATGGTTCTCCAGACTCATCAGCCGTCCCTGTATCACTCTCAACAAGACAGCCAGCAAGGGAGAGAGAAGTAACAGCAGCGAGGAACTGCCGCCGGTGATGAGGAAGTGTCATAGATGATGTTTGGTCGCACCTGAGTTAAATCCTGATCACGTGGGGTATCCAAATTTACTATCTCTCGCGGCTGAAACCACTATCTTTCTGCAGGGAGAGAATGCCGGCGTTACGCCGGGAGTGGATCCAACAATGCTGATACGATCCATCATGGACGGCAGGTCAGACATTCCACGCTCATCCACGCTATTAAGTAAAGTGACAGGACCGGGGTTGCGAGCGTCAAACTTCCATCGCGAGATTCCTCTCGATTCAGCGCGGAGAAATGTCAATCAACGCGCTGGAACAACCAGCTTTCGGTCAGCTCGCCCTGCCAGCGGGTGCGTTCTTCCCACGCATCACCAGAAAAGCCGGTGGCAAAAATGAACGGACCAGCTTGGAGGAGGTATCCATATTGAACACCCGGAAAATCGTCCAGATTTGTTCGGTCACTCCCAGCTTCACGATGGTAATAACGGTGCCATTTGATCGAGTCAGTCGCTGAGGTGACGCCTGAACTGATCGAGGTCATTCCTTCTGTATCGCCGGCCGCAAGAGTTGTTGTAAATTGTTCACGTGCGGTCGCATGGTCACCATATTGTTGTATATACAGTGGAGTACCGTCCAAATCGCCAGGTGGCCCACGAAAGACGTTCCGCTGGCGAGTAACAGAATCTGGACGGGTCGCAAACGTCAAAAACACTTCTTCAGTACGGCCTGACGGTTTGACAACTGGTCCAAGCCGTCTCCGAAGTTTATTTCGGCGAGCGACCGGGAGCGGGTCTGCGGTGAACGTAGGCGGATAGCTCCCGTCCTCATCGACATATGGCTCGTGTGCGAGCGTCGTAAAATTGCGACGAGTGGGGGCCGCAACTTCGACTAGCACATCACCGGTAGCGTGTGGCACAACCCGGTCAAGCAACCGGTTATGGATCGGGTTGCGTGAAAAACGCCTGCTGACGTACACTGGAGTCTGGATTTGGAAAAACGAAAGTCGCATCCGATCGAGTTCCTCGACAAATCGGTCAGCATCGTTACGACGTGCTGCGCGAGCCAAAGACGGGATATGCATATCAGTCCGTGACTGAAGAAGGTCAGCAGGAGAAAAGTGGGGTTCAAACGCTGTTTCCGCGCGGTCCGCAGCGTTGTATCCTACAGTCTCGAGTCGGTCAACCATCTCGGCTGTTGGCATCGTTGGTTGATGGATTGTGGTACGGACTGTGTCGATAGTCTCAATCACACTGTCAATAGCCTGGTTATATGACTCAACCGCGCGTGGATAAGAGATGGCAAACCACACCACATCAGCAACAATCGCTTGCGTCCTCTCAGCAATGAGTTGTATCAGGTCGGAGGCGTGACCGTCGGCATCCGTTGAGTTATCTGTAGGTGGCTCATCGGTGCCAGCCTCCAGCGTAGTATTTGACTCGTCTGAGGATTCTATTTCGTCTGGATATCTCACACCATCAACACTCAAACAGCCAGCAAGACTTGCGGCAGCGCCGAGCCCGGCAAGCACGTTACGGCGCGGTTGTTCCATGCCCCTATGTCGGTGGGGCCAAAACTTAAATGTCGTAGATTACATTATCAGCCATGCGAAAAGGTCAACAATAGATAGACTGTATAAAATGATTGTGGAGTTATGAGATTTCGCATACCTATTGCTGATCAGCCTGTAGCATGTGTAGATATGTGGTGTGGCGGTGCTGAGTTGCTTACGTCGCCGCTTGTGGTGGGAGTCATTGCTAGTCTTGGAGCAATGTTGTTACTTGTAGTAGGTAAACTCCAGACAGCGATTGAAACATGCCAGGATGAACGGGAGTGTATTATTGCGGAACAAGACGCATTTCGTCGGTTTCAGACGCAGATACGGCAGGTCGAGCCAGTACAGTTTGAATCGCCAGATACCGCGCTAACAGATGTAGGTGACCGGACAGAAGTAATGGACGTACCCACAAGTCCTGGAGATGCGACACTCAAGTATGTACTTTCTGCGTATGAAGAAACAGTGCGATCAGTTCCGCACTATAGCATTGGCGATGAAGAGAGCCTTGCTGAAAATCTCGCTGCTGAGCTTGGAGAAGATATAGTGACGTCGTTGGCAACAAATCGGGTTCTCACTCCAGCGGTCCAACAAGCAATCGTTGACCGGAGCCAGCAGGCAATCGATGTACGTGCGGAGCTTATAGAGGTAGTGACAGAGGAGATGGATCGGCTCGCAAACTATCAAACGAAACTTACTAACATCGAGACCCGACAGGATAATCTCTGCGCGCACTTCGGGTCCGTACAAATGCGGCGCAGGGAGGCCGCGTTTGATATTTGGTGTGCGCTTCAGGATCTCGAGACAAAACTGGATAGAGTCGCTGAACAGCGACAGAGAGACCTTCACTCACCACCGGTTGCTGAGCCCCCAAGTGAGGAGACATCTGATGAACAGATCGAGTTCTGTGAGTACCTGTATTCAGATAGCGACACGCCACAGTATCCGGTCTTATCAGTAATTGGGGAACTCGGAGAAGCA
This sequence comes from Halorubrum sp. SD690R, assembly GCF_005435035.1. Lineage (NCBI taxonomy): Archaea > Methanobacteriati > Methanobacteriota > Halobacteria > Halobacteriales > Haloferacaceae > Halorubrum > Halorubrum sp. SD690R. The sequence goes on from NZ_SGTV01000001.1 coordinate 180,172, forward strand.
ATCCGAACCGACAAAGAGCAAATCAGACCGTATCTTGGATGAGTTCTGAGTCGATATACGAAACAAGCATAGAATGTGTCGCCGTGACAGCGTCTACTCGATCTGTTGTAACACGAGTATATATGCCACCCTTAATCGTTGCGAGAATGTATTCTGTGACTTCAGAGGCATTGACCGCTTCAAACACATTTTCAGCAATACCACGTTCAAGAATCTCCCGGATCGTATCTGCTAACCGTTCATCAACGTGCGTAAATTGAGCGCGGATACGACTGTTCGTGACTGCTTGTGATCGAAAGCCGACAAGCACTGTTTGAAACTGATAATCGTCTTCAACCGGGTCCGGTGCGAGAAGTTTGGCAATGAGCTGTTTGAGGGTTTCAGCTGGATTCTGGCTTGGTTCGGTATCAAGAGTCGATTCGAATTTGTTGACAGTGAACTCAAGCAGTGTAATAAGCAAATCGTCTTTTGAATCGTAGTAGTGGTAGATAGAAGATTTTGATCCATCAAGCTCGTCACCAATACGGGCAATTGAGAGATCAGCATAGCCGTGTTTGAGCAACGCTGTGTGTGTTGCCTTCATAATGTTCTCTTCCGTGGCGCTCAAAGTGTGTTCCGACTGATCGCTTGTCATTGCTCGGTTGAGTCCGTTGTTTCAGAGGCCGTTTCAGCGTTGGTGAAATCAAATTCGGCGGGAGTTGAGTCCTCATCTGCTGATGGCTCAACAGTCTGTGAGTTCATCTCATCAGTTGTCGCCGTCTGTTCTGTAGTAGTTGAGGGTCCCGAGGTTGTCGTGACAGCGTCTTCTGTAGGAACCGCGCGACGTTGAAGTTCATCAATCTGTGGAACAGACGTCACATTTGCGAGAACGACAGTTGCCGTGAGTTCTGTTGTGTTTTGAATTGGCTCATCGCCAGCAAGCACTTCAACGGTCTGCGTTTCTTCTTCAAGCAGATATCGGCCGGTCTCAAATCCTTTCCGAGAGATTGTATCTGGGGGTCCACTGAGGATGAGCAAAACCCGGTCTGCAGAAGTGATTTCACAGGGTAGCGTGAGTTTCGATTGGACTGCGCGACTGATCAGTGTCTTTATTTTCGACGCATCGACCGGAGTAGACCCAGAGGGCTGTGATCGACCAAGCAGGCGAAGAATCCGAGCAAGAAGTCCATGAGCGTTACTGTCAATTTCAACTGTAGCGCGACCAACAGTTGTTACCCCACCAACAGCGAGTGTCCGTGAGATATCAGCAGGGTCAATCCGAAGTTCAGATTCAAACGTCGTGTTGGCTTCACCGGCACCAAAAACGCTCAACAGTCGGTCGACGGTCATCTGATTAATCGACTGATAGCAATCAGCAACAGCGTCTCTATCCCGGGACCATGAATCGTTGTCGACAAGAAGCGTTGACGCAGCACGTGGGACAAGTGTTCGAAGACCACGGGCAGCGGTCAGTGCTCGTTGGTCTGACTCCGTGTCAGCGGGGAGAACACCCAGTGTGTACACTTCAGTTTCATAAATATCGGTGAGTTCTTCCAACAACACACTCCCAACACCAGCACCAGTGCCGCCGCCAAGTCCAACAACAATCATCGTGGCTGCGACTTCTGTTTCATCGATTTTATCGAGTGCACGTCGAATTTCAGGCCGATCCGCTTTAGCGACTTGTGCACCAACATCTGGATCACCACCAACACCATACTCGTTGATATCATACCCACGCGTGCGCGGGTTGTTGGAGGTACCTTGTTGACTTGTGGTTGTGGATGTCTCTGATTGTAGTTGGGGATCGTGAGACGAATTTGAGGAGTCAGTAGCAGGAGAGTTTGTGTCTCGTCGAAGTACTGCCGGGTGTGTATCGCCAAGGAGGATATGCTGGTCAGTACTGAGGGCGGTTGTCTGAGAGAGTGGTTGTGACTCAGTGTGAAACGCGAGAACGTTTCCATTAGTCACCGACCGGCCTGTGCGGTGTTCAGTTCGAACAAACTGATCAACGAGTCGGGTGCCACACCCGCCAACGCCGAGAAGTGCTACCTTCATTTACACACCAACGGCTGCGAGCGATGGTGGCGGCCAACAGAGTGGTGATGCGTCTGTCGGACAAGCGTTTGACGACGTGTTCGCTCAAACAATAGGGTCCAGATCATTGTCGTCATCGGTAATTAGCGACTGAATTTCCTCTTCGCGAACCGCATCCTGTTCTTGAATTTTGTTTTGTGCGTCAACAGCTTGATCTTGGATTTCGTTAATCCGCGGTGTATCAGTCACATTTGAGAGCAACACCACAGCCGCAAGGGTTGACGAGTCGGGACGAGGATCATCGCCGGCAAGGACATCAACGGTATCAGCTTCTTGTTCAAGCCATTCACGAGCAGATTCAACCCCTTTTCGTGAGATCACATCAGGCGGCCCGGCAAAGACAATCAGCGCACGGTCAGCACTCGAGACATCACATGGAACAGTGAGCCGAGAATTCGTTGCTCGGCGCACCAGGCCTTTGATTTTTGCAGCATCTGTTGATTCACTCTGTGAGTCATCAACTTCTTTGAAATTGGCTAACAGTCCTTCTTTTGCGGGGGTAACGTCAGTTGAAGCGTACCCGATTGAGGAGACACCACCGGTATCGAGGGTTCGCATAATGTCACTCGAATCCATCGCGTTCTCACCAACCTCCGACTCATCGACTTCACCGGCTGCGAGCAGAGTGACAATGCGTGTTGCAAGCTCTTCGTTCATCTCTTCGTAGCCCTGCTCAATGGTTTGCCCACGAGAACGCCACGCATCGTTGTCGAACGCGATGAAGTTGTCAACCTTGTTGACGAATGACTGAAGCGAGCGGGCAGCGTTGAGTGCCGGCCGGCCGCCCTCGTACGTGCCAGGTAATACTCCAAGTCCGTACACTGGCTCATCGTACATCTTCTGTAGTTCGTCAATAACGACGGGAGCAGCGCCACTGCCCGTGCCTCCACCAAGGCCGGCTGCAACTAAGACAGCATCAACCTCGTGAATTTCAACATCGTCGAAAACGCGCCTGATTTCATCAATGTCGGTTTGCGCAACCTCAGCACCAATTTTAGCATCACCTCCAACCCCGTGTCCACGCGCCTTCTGATGGGTATCGCCGATTAACACCCGGCGATCTTCATCGAGATGTTGTGGTTTGGCGAGGTCTGTCCGAGCCGTATTGATGACCAGTGCGTGACGGCACAGATTACGACCAGTCTCAAATTCAAACTCAATCATCTGGTCAATTAGCTTGCTGCCTGCGTTACCGACCCCGATCGTTGCAAGTTTCATTGGTTGTTTCTCTGTTGAGCCGTATGAAAGTGTGTTGGTTGTGGGTTGACCTGACCGAGCTCAGAGTACGTGGCTGTGGAACAAGCCATTGAATACTGGTACGTGTGGTTCGGGACGTATTAATTAACAGTTTGTAGGCGCTAAGTCCCCTTCCTCAAGGAGCGGCCAAAGGGAGCGAGTAGGGAGGGGATACAGCGCCGTCATCACCTGTTCATTCCTCCGATACAGCCGGTCCGCAGGCTAACGCGTCGAAACGCTTACCTATATGTTTCGCATATAGATTGGCATGGCATCATTCACAGTTGAGGGTCAAGAAGCTCTCGACCGGGAGGTGAAGCCCTTCGGAAGCGGTGGTGCTCATGTTACCATCCCGAAGCGGTGGCTCGGGGCAGACGTAAAAGTAGTCCGCACCTCTGATCCTACCGAACCCGAGGAGTAACGCAACATGGACTTCGCCTACAGGTTCCGGCTCAAACCCACACCAAGCCAGCAGGAGCGGCTAGCGTGGACGTTAGATACCTGTCGGCAAGTCCGTAATCACTTTCTCCACCGCATGAACCGTGTGGAGAACCCGACGTACACCCCTGAACAGAACCGTCTCCCCGACCTCAAAGAATGGTGGACCGAGCTTCAGGATGTCAACTCGAAAGTCCTTCAGATGGTCGTCCGACGGCTCTACACCGACCGCTCTAATCTCAAGAAAAATAAAGAGAAGGGGCACACAGTCGGGCAGCTAAAATGGAAGGGCAAAGGGTACTACCACTCTTTCGAGTACAACCAATCTGGCTTCGAACTCAAGAAAACGAGTGGTCAAGATAGGTTGTACCTCAACAAGATTGGCGATGTGCCTATTGTTGCCCATCGCGATCTTCCAACCGACGCTGAGGTGAAAGGTGTCGTCGTCAAACGTGAGCCGACCGGCAACTGGTACGCCTCGCTCCAGCTGGAAACACCCGACAACCCACCTGAGAAACCCGACGAGTTGACAAAGCCGGTCGGAATCGACGTCGGCATACTCAACTACGCAAGCGACACCGACGGCACGGCTGTCGGATCGCTCAACGTTTCAGACGAACGCGAACGGCTGGAACGCGCCCAGCGTGATCTCTCCCGGAAGGAACACGGGTCAAACAACTGGGAAGAACAGCGCAAGACCGTCGCTGGGTGTCATGCCGATCTGAAACGGAAACGTCGCGATTTTCTCCACAAGTTGTCGAACTACTACGCGAGTACGTATGATCTCGTGGCTGTGGAAGACCTCGAGGTGAAAGGGTTAGTCGAACTCTCGGGTAACTCACGCAACCGTGCGGGGGCGGCATGGGGTACGTTCCTGCGGATGCTGGAGTACAAATGTGAACGCGAAGGAACGTACTTCGTAGCGGTTGAACCGGCAGGAACGACCAAAGAGTGCGCTGCTTGCGGTGTCAAGACGGACAAGCCGTTGTGGGTCCGCGAACACTCCTGTCCCTCGTGTGGCTTCACCGCCGATAGGGACTGGAACGCGGCATGGAATATTCTTTCTCGCGGAATCAAGCAGTTAGGAACGGGACGCTCCGAAACAACGCCTGCGGAGACTGCGCTCCCTACGGGGACCGATTCGGTCCCTACAAAGCGCGTCGTGGAAACAGGAAGCCCCGACCTCAAGGAACGAGCCGCCCCAGCGGTGAGTGAGTAGGTCGGGGTAGTTCACTCTGCGTCAGACGTGACTATCAATAGTTTAGTCAGACACGTTACACATTCCAACGCAAGCAAGGTTGGAATAATAAAAATTATATTTCACAAACCCGGCTGCCAACTGTGAAGAACTTACGAGTGATTCTACTGGCGGTGGTTGTGGTGACAGCAGTCGTTGGAGCCTCAGGAACCGCCGCTGGCGCACAGTCGGTAGTAGCAGAGTTCAAACACTCAGAGAGTGAAAGTCTGTCTGCCGATTACAGCGGTCAGGAACCGATGCAGACAGCAGGAAATAATACCTGTGGCTTTCCGCTCAACATAACTGATGCGACAGGGACAGAAATCACGCTTGATGAACAGCCGGATCGGATCACGACAACAAACCCGTCAGCAGCCCAAACGCTCTGGGAGATCGGTGCGCAAGACCGGGTTGTTGGTGTAACCGAATTTGCGGGGTACCTAGACGGAACTGACAGCAAAACGAATGTCTCCGCAGGAGTGGGTGTCAGCGTAGAAAAGGTCGTCGCAACCGATCCCGATCTTGTGTTAGCACCGAACGCCTCAGCTGATCAAGTCGCAGATCTTCGCACACAGAATCTCACGGTCTACCATTTCCCGGCCGCGACCGATATTGATGACATTGCGGCAAAAACAGAGCGCACAGGCCGTCTTGTTGGAAACTGTGAGACAGCAGCGGAGGTAAACACCGAGATGAATCAGACTGTAGAGGATGTAGAAAGCCAGACTGCTGAGCTTGATCGTCTCGATGCACTGTACCCACTTGGGGGAGGCTTCGTCGCGGCTGACAGTACCTTCATCAACGAAATCATGAAGATTGCTGGGACAACCAACGTCGCCGCGTCAGAGGCAGATGGGTATCCACAACTCTCGGATGAAGTCATCCTCAAAACAGATCCTGAGATCATGCTCGTGACCGATACAGAGGGCGCAATTCTTGATAGGGAACCCTACGCGAGCACAACTGCTGGGGCAGAAGATAACTATGTAGTTATGAATACAAATTATCTAAACCAGCCGGCGCCCCGGAGTGTGATTGAATCGACCAAAACTCTCGCTGCTGCTGTTGAAGATCTTCAAGCCAACAAAACAGAGGAGACAGTCAATAGTAGTGATACGTGTGGGTTCCCGCTTACTGTAACAGACACAACAGGGACAGAAATCACGGTTGATGAACAGCCAGATCGGATCACGACAACAAACCCATCAGCCGCCCAAACGCTCTGGGAGTTAGGTGCGCAAAACCGGGTTGTCGGTGTAACCGAGTTTGCGGGGTATTTGAACGGGACTGCCAGCAAAACAAATGTCTCCGCAGAATTTGGTGTTAGCGTCGAAAAGGTTGTTGCGACTAATCCCGATCTTGTGTTGGCACCGAACGCCTCAGCTGGACAAGTCGCAGATCTTCGTGCACAGAATCTCACTGTTTACCATTTCCCCGCTGCTACCGATGTCGATGACATTGCGGCAAAAACAGAGCGCACAGGCCGTCTTGTTGGAAACTGCGAGACAGCAGCGGAAGTAAATACTGAGATGAACCAAACGGTGGAAAATGTAGAAAACCAGACCGCTGAGCTTGATCGTTCTGATGCACTGTATCCACTTGGAGGCGGGTATGTCGCTGCTGACAATACCTTCATCAACGAAATTATGCAGATTGGTGGGACTGCTAACGTTGCTGCGTCAGAGGCAGACGGGTATCCACAGCTCTCAGATGAGGTAATCCTCCAAACAAATCCTGAATTGATAGTTGTGACAGACTCTGAGGCGTCGATTCTTGAGCGACAGCCGTATGCTAGCACAAACGCAGGTGAGAACAGTAATTACGTCGTATTAAATAATAATTATCTCAATCAACCTGCGCCTCGCAGCGTTATCGAGTCAACGAAAACGCTCGCAAACGGTGTTGAGGAGCTTCAATCAGAGGATGCCAAAGACGATAGAAGTAGAACAGATGAGTCCAGTAGCTCAAGTAGTGACGATGATGATAGGAGTGAAGAAGATGAGCAAGACGAAGTAGTAGATGCGAACGAAACAGCTGTGGATACAAACGAAACAGCTGTGGACACGAACGAAACGGCTGTGGATACAAACGAAACAGCTGTGGACACGAACGAAACGGCCGTGGATACAAACGAAACAGCTGTGGATACAAACGAAACGGCTGTAGATGAGAATGAAACGGTTGTGAAGGGGAATCAAACAGCCACCGATACATCAAGTAAGGAGAGCACTACCTCAGCAGAGCCCAATGGCACCTCTAATCAAGAGGGTAATGAAACCGAGACATCGAATGATGTTGTCAATCAAGAGACCGAGCAAGACGGTGGACCATCCAATACAACTGATGGGGGGACAGAGTCAGAGGTTCCTGGATTCGGGATCGTCGTAACCGTATTAGTAATTCTTGGCTTCGCATATCTGTCGCCACGGGAATAGTGCCTCAGTTACCCACAAGTCGACTACCCCACGCTGAACGTTTTCGACGTTTTGAGGGTGGGGCTTGTCCATGAACTCAGTCTCAGACCCGTCCGGGTGAGCGGTGAATCCGCCACTCGACGTCACCGTTCCAGACTTCAGGGCGAGTTGACTGTCGCCTGTCCGCCGAGACGACTACTAACAGAAAAAAGCCGATACTGAGACAGACTATCTCGGCTGAACGACTGTTTGATTGCCATTGTGAACAGCCTCATTGGTTACGGTCACAGACTGGGTTCCAACCTGATACTCCCCGGGGTGTGCGACCCGGATTGTTGCGGTTCCGTTCGAGACAGCAGCGTGGCGTACATACTCGAACGTTGTGCCAGTTGCTGTGACTTCACCGGACGAATTGGGCACAGTCACAGTTGTTGTTGCGGTCACCGTTCCGTTTTCGACACCGACGGAACTGGGCTCTGGCACAGAGATCGTCGCGCCGGGGACGACCGCAAAGGTCCGGATCCCCCCAGTGGAAGTGAGTAGCTGGTAATGGCCGGTTGCGGTGGTGTCGTTGACGCCGGCGCCGAGTCCATCATAGAGGGCTGTGTAAGTAGACTCCGTTGGAGGTGCGTTTTCGCGTTCAGTGACGACGACGTACCCGACACGATCTTGAAAGCGGTTGTACCATTCGTCTGGGTGCGCAGCGGTAAGGAATTGATCGTAGTTGCTTCGTGCATAGCCGTAACTGCGGGCTTCACCGTTCACAAAGTAGTTGTACATTCGGTTGTCACCCCACTGGCTCAACACGAAGTTCTGTGGGTACTCACGGTCAGCGTCCTCGGCGTGAGAATCAACTGTAAGCGTAGCCTCAAACTGCGCGCGATCATAAGTAGTCTGTCCGACGAGTGACGGGACGAGGAGAAGGTTGAACAACAACACGAGCGCGACCGTCGCGGCCAGATACCCCCGCAATCGGGTTCCTTCAGGCAGCGCGAGCGACGTGATCGCTGTCCCTCCGTCCGGTTTGCTGTTCGCTCCGGCGCGACTCGGTCGACCACGGCGCGATTGACCGCGAGTCGACGAGGAGTCGGTGCCGTTGCCGCGACCGAGGGCGGCTACGGGACGTGCGATGTCTATTGCCGACAGGAGGTAAACGAGACCGATCCCCGCGAAGGGCGCAATCATGATCGCCAACTGCCCGGCAAAGCGGACCTGAATCGTTGCGAGCAGCGTGTAGTACCACGCAAAGCAGACTAAGACGAGCCAGCCGGGCTTGTAACGGCGCGCGACCACCCACGTCGCGACTGCGAGGACGGCGATTGCGAAGTAGAAACCGAGGCCGAGCTGGAGGAGCGGTCCGAACACTACCGCAAAATCCGGGCTGAATAGCGAGACTGTCTCGGAGATACCTTCCCGAAAGAACAGATCGTCGGCGCGCGTCCGGAGTCGTTCGATATCGCCCGGACGCAGGCGCGCATAGGCGACGAGCCCCCCCACGGCGACGACCGCCTCTGCCGCGACAAGGGCAAGCGGCGGAAGCGAGACGCGGCGCCACAACTCTCCTAGCCCGACAACGACAAACGCACCGCCCGCGACGAGGACGGGCGTGACCGCGGCGATCGACTCGTGCCAGCCTAACGCGAGGTGTGCGGCGAGCGCTCCCGCAGCGCCGAGCGCGAGCCCAGCAAGCAGGGGGGCGTTTGCGTAGGTCGGGGAGAGGTCCCGCCGAACGTCGAGCGCAACGCGGAGCCCGACGACAGCCGCGACTGGGACGAACGTGAGCGGCGAGCCGCCGTAGGCGTGAGCGGACGCCGCTACGGCGACAGCGAGCGCGAGTGCAACGGGCCACATCGTTGTGTTATGTGCGTGGGTCCGCGCAATGGCCTGCCGGTCTGGTTCGGGTCCGGACTGGGCGTCCCGGCGGGAAAGGTCGACACCGAGCGCGGTCAGTGTGGCAACGAGCAGACCGAGCCACAGGTACTGGTGGGCCTGATGATCAAGGAAGCCCACAGAGGTGTACACGACGTTGACGGGCGCGAGCCCGTAGAACAGCACGGCGGCGAGCGCGACACGCACATCGCTGGTGACCAGGCGTGCGGTCCGGTAGACGAAGTATCCCAGACAGACGGACGCCACGACCGGAAGCCACGCGGCGACCACGGGCGCAGCGTCGACGCCACCGAGCAGGACCGTCAGCCACCAGTTGACCGCGTGGGCAAGCGGACGCGTGCCCGCGGCGCCGCCCATGTCTGCGAACAGCCCCAGATCGAAGATTCCGTCCGCGCGAGCGGCCAGCTGCTCCTGCCAGTAGCGGAAAAAGTACGTGTCGTTGCTTGGGGAGACGACGAAGCCCCGCTGGAACACCGCAGGCGCGGCCACGAGGCGCGCACCGGCGACCACAAGCAGCCCTCCAAGAAGCCCGAGGAAGGTGAGAACGTCGACGTCAGCTACCGAGGAGACTCGTGACATCACGATATCACCGGCGGCTGTCTCACTGCCATCGTCATCGCTTCCCTCGGTGGCTGCGGACGAGTCAGTGGCAGTGTCAGTCGTATCGGCAGCGTCGGCCGGCCCCGACTCAATCGCGGCGCGGATCGCGTTCGGATTTTCGAGCCGGTAGCCAGTATCGACCTCATGGGCGAGGTCGCGGGCGACAAGCTCGCCGAACCGACCGGAGTCGAGGTCGATGTCGGCAAACGTCCACGGCTCGTCGCGGGCGTCGCGCTCAACGAGGGCCGCGAAGGCGTCTTCCGCTTCGGGGTGGTCAGCGAGGAACTCGCGCGCGGCCGCGGTCGTCTCCTCAGGCGAGGGCATTGGCTGTCACCTGTCGGGCGCGCCGATTAGCGGTTTCGGTCGTGGACAGGCCCACCCTCGGGTTCGGAGGCGTCGCGGGCGAGCGAGACCCCTCGATCCGACCACCGGAGGAAACATAGTGTTTAACTTGACACACTTATCACGGATCAGTAATGGACACCGGATGGCGGTACCGGCTCGCGAGCGTGGGAGGCGTCGCTGCCCTCGTTGGGGTCGCGGTGATGCTCGCCAACAACGCGACTGTTCAGGCGGCCGCGGCGATGGTTCCTGTGCTCGGTCGGCTGCCCCCCGACCCACCTGCGGGCGCGGAGTTCGTCATTGAGGTGGCGCTGACCGTGGTAATCGTTGCGGGTGCGTTCGTCCCCCTCTACAAGCCGCGCCCGCGGCGGATTCTCGATATCGTCGCGCTCGCACACAAACGCACGTTCGTGGCCGTGTTCGCGCTGGCGACCATCGGCTACTTCGATTACACGTACAAGGTGCCACGGCTGACGCTCGTGTTGATCACGCCGCTGCTGTTGGTCATCCTGCCGGTGTGGTTCATCTGGCTACGCCGCCCCGAGGCGCGCAGCGAACGCGCGGTCATCGTTGGGGACGACCCGGGTCAGATTGCCGAGATCGCAAGAGGCGCGGAACTCCCGCTACTGGGCTATCTCTGTCCGACAGTGATTCGCTCGCTGCGGGGTACCGAGTCGGAACAGGAAAGCCGGGACGCCGGGGCCCCCAGTGTCGCACATGCCGCGGACGGCGGTCAGCGTTCGCTCAATATCTCTCGGCTTGGTGGCCTCTCTCGACTCGAGGACATCCTCGTCGAACAGGATATCGACACGGTCGTACTCGCATTTGCCGACCCCGACCGCGCAGAGTTCTTCGGCGCGCTCGATGCGTGTTATGAACACGGCGTGGCAGCGAAAGTTCACCCAACACATGCGGACACGGTGTTGACGGATACATCGGACCCGAATGCGTCACTCGTCGATGTTAAGATCGAACCGTGGGATATCCAAGACTACATGTTCAAACGTGGCTTTGATATCGCCTTCTCACTGACCGGACTCATCGCGCTCGCACCCATCATCGTAGGCATCGCAGTCGCGATCAAACTCGAAGACCGCGGTCCGGTGTTGTACCAACAGGAGCGCACAGCCGTATTCGGAGAGACGTTTCCGGTTTTTAAATTCCGATCAATGACACCTGAAGGCGAATCGGCAACGCCAGTCGAAGACGACGATAATGATCGTATCACGCGGGTAGGTCGAGTGCTCCGCCAGACGCATCTCGACGAGATCCCTCAACTGTGGTCGATCCTCCGTGGAGACATGAGCGTCGTCGGACCGCGTGCTGTGTGGACCGAAGAAGAACATCTCCTTGAAGAAGAAACCAAGACATGGCGGAAACGGTGGTTCGTCAAGCCCGGCCTGACCGGACTCGCGCAGATCAACGATGCCAGCAGCGTCGACCCACGCGCAAAGCTCCGGTATGATCTTCAGTACGTGCGTGAACAGTCGTTCGCATATGACCTCAAAATTGTCGCGCGACAGCTCTGGAAGGTCGGTGTGGATGTGGTAATAGCAGTGTGGCCGTGGTGACATTTTCCTCACCTGAAACCGTAGTTGCCGAATCAATTCCCCGTGTGATTAATCCATGACAATTAAATTAGAATTAATATAGGTGACGACCTCCGTATGAATGCGTATTGCCATCAAAGACGGGAGAAAAACATCCGAGAAGCGACATTTGATAAGCACAAACTGAAGGAGACACGGCAATCACGTCGAGTCGACCACGATATCGTAGGTGTTCGTCCATCTGGCCAGCAGCAACGCAGACGCCGGTAGAAAGACGAAGGCGGTCACCAGCGCGAACGTCATCGCAAGCGCGACGGCGATGCCGAAGTTTGCGAGTACGGGGAACTGTGAGATCCCGAGCGCACCGAATCCAAATAGCGTCGTCGCGCCAGAGCCAATGACCGGCCGCGACTTACGCACCATGGCCTCACGCATCGCTACTACGGGGGTCGATCCGCGCTCAAATAGCTCTTCTTTGAACCGTTCATGGACGTGTATCCCATATGTGATCCCCGCACCGAGCGCAATCGAGCCGGTCGCGACGGTGAGGGGATTCCACGGGATACCTAGTAGGTACATCGCTATCGAAATCAGCATCACGGCGCTGATAGCGACGCTAACAACGAGCAACACAGACTCGCGGACTGATCGCAACGCTAATGCGAGAAACACTGTTGCCAACCCGAAGCTCAATACGGTCATCGGATCGCGGCCAGAGGTCACATTCTCGATCACGTTCCGGTTGACGACCGGTTTGCCGGTGACGGCGGTCCGCTCGGTGACAAGGTGTCTATCGGCGGTCGCCTCCGTGTCGTCGATCAAGTGTCTCACTTCCTCGCCTTCAATATCGTCGACGAACAGCTGAATGACGAACCGGTCCGGAGTGTCTTCACGACTCCCGACCGGCATGAGGTCGGACGCCGCCTGCCGGTCAACCGTATCGATAAGCCGTGTCCGGCGCTCTGGGATGTCCCCCCCAGTGGCCATCTCGACAGCAGTGACTGAACTCATCGCAGCGTTTACGTCGTCATGATCCTCAATAGCGGTCTCGAAGGCTGATGCCCGCCTGAACGTCGTCGGCGAGTAGGCATCTTTGCTCTCTACTAGGAGGTGAACTGCCTCGGGGTCAAGCCCCGAGGCTTCTTCCCGTGGATTAGTCGGACACGCCTCGGATACCATTGGTCTGGTCGCCTCGAACGGTATCAGAGGCCACGGTCGGGCCGTCCACAGGCCCCGATGCTTGCCGTCGCAACTCCCACTTCCGCACCTGCGGGAGTGTGTTGAGAGCAGGCACATCTCTATTGTCTTGTGTTCTCAGCCACTTCTGTGCGACATTCACGCCAGCGCCACGGTCGGCGTGGTCTTGATGCTCGCACCTACAGCACTTGAACCGTTTCTTATGGCGGTTCGCCCGTTCTGTGTGTCCACAAATAGGGCATTGCTGGCTGGTGTATTCTGGGTCAACATCGTCTGAGGGAATCCCTTGCCACGCGGCTTTGTAGCTGATGAAATCTCGAAGTTTGGCGAACGGTAGCGAGTGTAGACGGCGGTTCATTCGAGTCCCGTATTCAATGTCGTCTCGAATGTCTTCGAGGTCTTCGAAGACAATCACAGGACTGTCGAACCGCTGAATCCACTCAACCACGCGCCGTGACACAGTGTGTAGCTGGTCATGAACGAACCGTTGTTCCTTGTCACGGAACACGTCGTTGAACGAAGTCTGTCCGGCTTCCTGCATCCGTTTCCGCATCGTGAAGTACCGATGTCGTTCTTCCTTAATTTCTGGGTACTCGATAACGATTGAATCTTCGATACCACTCTCGATCAGTGCCGCTAGCGCAACACAGTCTTCGTTAATATCGACACCGATGACTGTTTTTGCCGTTGTTTTCGCACCGACTTCGGCAGTTTCGTTTGTGACGGTGACGTGTAGCTCTTCGCGTCCGTTTCGGACAAGCGCCTCAGCAGTGCCAACGTGCCAGTCATCATCTTCGATTGCTTGTCTAAGCAGGTCGAACTGGTCTTGCGTACCACGAAGCTCGCCTTTGACATGGTTGTACGGTTTCGCTGAAATACGGAACCGTACCGTTTCGGCTTCGAGAAAGAGATTGTAGCCTTCGCCGTAGTTCATCCGCAACGGGAACGTCTCGTGTTTGTACCACGGTCGGCCCCAGTCGTCGTAGTCGTAGTAGTTATTAAGTGCGTCGAAGGCTTTATCAATGATACGCTGTGCCGTGTTTTGGACGAGGTCAGCGTTCTGCTCAACGACATCTTCAATCTCGTTCCAGTCCCACCCGTCGTAGTTGAGCCGTAGCACTTCGTTGAAGACACGGCGACACTCCAAGCGAGCATCGTGAAGCAGGCTCTCGTTGCCACTCTGTACGTCTAGTGGGAAGACGAGTGTCTTGGTGAGAGCCTGTGTGTGCGTCATTCTTGATCGTTCACCCAGTCTCGGACGAGTCCACGCACGACTTCGGACTTGCTTTTCTCAGCGTCTATACATTGTTTCGAGAACTCCTTGTATAACTCGTCCTCCAAGTCCACAGTAAGTCGTGTAGTCATCTCACACATACTGCTTATTTGCTGAAATACTTAAAAATTGTCCACGAACTGGTCTGTATGGGTGAGACACGTTCAAACCACACGGTATACAACGTCAACTACCACTTTGTGTGGTGTCCAAAGTATCGACACCCGATACTGGGTGTGATAGAAGACTCACTAGAGTCGAGTTTTCGAGAGGTGTGCGACAAGTACAACTACGAGATTCTGTCGTTACACATCTCACCCGACCACGTACACCTGTTCTTGTCGGCACATCCCAAACACGCTCCGAGCAAGATTGTACGGACAGTCAAGAGTATTACAGCACGAGAGATGTCGCAGCAACACGAACTCCTGTTACAAGAATACCTGTGGGGTGGTGGGTTCTGGGAAGAATCATACTACGTGGGGACAGCTGGTGACGTTTCGACCGATACGATTGAACAGTACATCGAGCGAACGGAGCACATCTAGCCGAGCGTACGGCTTTCACCCTCGGGGTCAAGCCCCGAGGCACTCGGCCTGCTCCGCCTGTAGACGTGTGACATCACGCCTGTGGGCACTGTGGTGAATACGAACCGGACACCGTTAGAGTCGGACGCGGCCAACAGCAACGTGGTGAACGTCAGGAGTTCGAACAACGCCGGCGCTGAAACTGTGGGCGGCCTTCTTGTACTGAAACCCGGAGAACGATCGCCGCAACGGACCCGAACAACTATTATGAACACGATAATATTATCGCACGCATAATGATAAACAGAGAAACTGAACTCGAATGGCTCACGTCGCATCTCTCACGAGCCGAGCGACAGCTCCTCGTCGTATACGGGCGACGGCGGGTAGGGAAGACAACGCTGGTGACGACGGCGCTCGACGCACTCGAAGACACGTCGGTTTACTACCTCTGTGACGAGCGGGGCGCAACGCACAACGCCCGCCGGTTCGCAGCACAGTGCGCTGCTGCGTTCGACGATATCACTCCGGATGTCGACGGGTTCGTCGAGGCGTTTCAGTATCTCACGGCGCGCGTCGACGAGCCGTGCGTGGTAGCGTTAGACGAGTTCTCGTATCTCGTCGACGAGGACGACACGATCCCGTCGGTGTTTCAGACCGTTCTCGACGACGTACTCGCAGGAACGGACGTCTCGCTCGTGTTGTTGGGGTCATCGATTTCGATGATGGAGGAGGGCGTGTTAAGCTACGAGAGCCCACTATACGGGCGACGAACCGGACAGTGGGAGCTCGCTCCGCTCTCGTTTGCGGACGTTCGCGCGTTTTTCCCGGACGACGATCTGGAGACACAGATCCAACTGTATAGTGTGCTCGGGGGGATCCCCGCGTATCTCGAACAGTTCGATCCGGATCGTAACCTCCTCGAGAACGTCGAGCAATCTGTCCTCTCGAAAGGTGAGTTCCTGTACGAGGAGCCGGAATTTCTGTTACGCCAAGAGCTCCGTGAGCCCACGACGTACATGGCGATCCTCGAAGCTATCGCCGCCGGTGCGACACGCGTCACCGAGATCGCCAACGAGATCGGCCGCGACGCGAGCAGCCTCTCCCGGTATCTCCAGAATCTCACGCAGTTGGCGATCCTCGAGCGGGAGCATCCAGTCACAGACCCCGATGGCCGGGGACTGTATCGGTTGACGGACGATTTTCTCCGGTTCTGGTTTCGGTACGTGGCACCTAATCGGGGAACGCTCGAACAGGGGCGGACGGCACCGGTTCGATCGGCGATCGCCGAGACGCTCCCAACGCACACGAGTCGGACCTTCGAAACGGTGTGCCAGCAGGCGGTCCGGACGCCGGGGTTTCCCGTCTCTTGTTCACGCGTCGGCCGCTGGTGGTACGGCGGCGAGGAGATCGACATTGCTGGAGTCAATCGAGAGACAGAGACCTTGCTTCTCGGGGAGTGTAAGTGGACCACGGAACCAGTGGGTCCCGGGGTATTTGACAAACTCACGGCGCTCGAATCGGAGGTCCGGTGGCAAGGAACCGACCGAGAGGTGCGGTACGCGCTCTTTTCCCGGGGCGGCTTCACGGACGAGTTACAGGCCGTGGTCGACGATCGTTCCGACGCGTCGTTGTATGGGATCTCAGAACTTGCGACGCTGTTCGAATCCCATCGGTGAGCGGACGGTACTCTGCGATCCGAGTTTCCTCAGAGAGACGATTCCAGAAGGAGTCACTCAGGCCGCGGCATCGCTTCGAGTTCGGCGATCTCACCGGTCTTCTCGACGCGAGCGTACTGCCGCTGCCACGCGTCCACCGGGAACAGGTCGTTTCGGTCGAACAGCGCTCGAGCCTGCGAGGTGAGCTGGTAGAACTTGTACGGGTACCCGCGCACCCGATTCCCCGGCGCAACGACCAGTTCCGCAACGACGCCGACATCTTGTAACACCCCGAGGTGGCGACGGATCGCGTCCTCGCCGAGCGCAGGGTTCATGTACTCGAGCTCCCGGACGCTCGGAGCCCCCTGTGGGTGGCCGACGATGTCTGCGATCAGGTTCGCGCGGGTCTGGTCCGTCGCCTTCTGGAGCGCCGTCCACGTCTCGAACCCGTTAGACTCCCCACGAGCGTCGGCCGGGTTCGTCTCCGCGAGTCGGGGGTTCATGTTCGTGATTACGGACCGGGGGCGCATAAACACTTGGTCGCTGAGTACAAACAGTTGATCAGATAGTTCGACAACCAGTACCACTATACAACGGCAAACTGGATCGTGACATGAAATGGGAGACGGTGACGCTGACGACGTCGACGACGATCGCGGCGACGCCAACGGCGGGGGGCGTGCGGCCGACGAGGCTGCTAGTCAGGACACGGCGGACACAGAAGCCGGGCTGATCGGTGATGTCGCGGCCAACAACCTTCACGACGACGCGACGCTGTCGCTCACGCCCGAGCAACACCAGCGGCTCAAGGACGGGCTCCACGGGGCTCGCTTCGACGACATCCGGCGTGCGAGCCGCCGGTATCTCGTGGTCGGGAGCGGATCGGGTGAGTCCGGGAGGCGTCGCCAGCGCGTTTGTGCGCAACTGGACGATCGGCGGGACGCCGTCGCGTTCCGGTTGGAGGAGTTCGGGTTCGACGCCGACGACCTCGACCAGTGGGCGCCGGCCTTCGAGGTGTTGTCGGCACAGGCGACGTGGATCGTCGGCGTGATCGAGGATTTCAACGGCGGACACGTCTGGGAACTCGGCTACCTATACCGCCAGCAGACGGGCGTGCGAGACGTGTTGTGGCTGCTGAAGCGCGTGTACGACGACCCGGAGACACAGCGGGCGCAGTACGAAAACGGGATGGCCGCCTCCCACCTGGCCGCCCTCGAAGCGGTGGTGGGCGACCGGGTCGTGGAGTGGGCGACGCTCGACGAGCTCGAGAGCGCGGTCGAGCAAATTCCGTGAAGGAGAGCTATCGCGCACGCCTAGACCGGGAGTGACCGATGGATTGAGGTGGCGAGTGGCCAGTCGACGCGCCACGGGCGCGATCATTCCCGCCGCCGGGCGAGGCAGTCGACTCGGCGAGCTGACGACGGGGCGACCGAGGGGACTCGTCGATGTCGCGGGCCGACCCCTCCTCGCGCGCGCCTTCGAGACGGCGGTTGCGGCGGGGCCGACGACCTTTTCGTAGTCGTCGGCTACGAGGCGGCGCAGATCGTCGACCGGTTCGGCGACGCCTTCGCGGGGGTTCTCATCGCTGGGGACATCTATTCGGATAGCACCTCAACGACGTCATCAACAGTGAACAAACCGAGGTCGTCCCTCTCCTCGGCTGCTTCCTCCAGTGACGACGCGAACCCGCTTCGGCTGAACAGTGCGTACTCGTAGTTCACGTCGCCGTCGGTCGGCGCCCACTCAATCTCGGGTGCCTCCTGTTCAAGCTGTGCGAGAACATCGTACCCCATCGGTTGCTGCTGGAACTTCGCTTCCCCGACCAGTAACGTGTCGCCGTTCGTCGGGGCCACGATATCGATCTCGCGTCCGTCGGTGTCCCACCAGTGACCCGGAGATTCCGTGAACGTGTACATATCCCCGTACTCGTAGATGACTGCCCGCTGACAGAGACGTTCGAACGACGAACTGACGAAGTCCGGGAGGTGTGGTTCGACGAGTTCGTCGTACGCATCCGCCCCGAACACTTCGTACCGGGACGAACGACCGTGGACGAACCGGAACCAGAACGCGAACAGTTGGTCCCGGATCCGATATCGGCTGTTCCGACTCCGAGAGGGGTCAACGGTGACTGGGTACTCCTGCTCGATTATCTGGAGCTCTCGCAGGCGGGAGAGGTAGTAACTCGCACTGTTGGCGTTGATGCCGGCAGCCTGAATGATCTCGTTTCGCTTGTGGTTCCCCTCCGCCATCGCTTTCAGTACGGCAAAGTACCGATCCACCTCGTCCAATTCCCGGTACAGGACATCCTCGGGCTCCTCGTGGAGGCCACCATCACGGAGCAGCAAGGTTTCCGTAATGTTCCCTTTGAGTGACTGTGTGTCGTCTACAGCCCGGAGGTATTCCGGCGTCCCTCCGAAGACACCGTATGCGATCACCTGTTCAGCCGGCGCGTAGTTCAGGAAAAAGCTCATCGCGGCACCGAACGGTAACGGGCCGATCTCGAGTTTCCCGTTCGGTCGTTTCGAGATCCGGTCATACAGTGGTGAGCTCCCGTCGATCGCGATCTCGTGTATCATCCCGATAGCCGAGCCAGTCAGCACGAAGGTCGTGCCCGTATCGGCAACGTTGTGATCCCAGAGCCGCTGAGTGAGAGAGGGGAGCGCGTCGTTTTCGTCGACGAGATACGGGAACTCGTCGAGAATCACGATCGCATCCTGTTCGGCAAGATGCGTGAGAACGTTCTCCCAGTCTTTCCGAATCCGGTTGATCCCCGGAAACACCGTTGCAGCATCAGCGATGAAGGAGTCGAGCTGCTGCTCCGTCGTCCCGTGTACAGCCTGATGGTACACCGCGTCATCGCGATCTTCGATGGATTTGACGACGAGTGCTGTCTTCCCCATCCGTCGACGTCCGTAGACGACGCTCAACTCCGCGGAATCACTTTCGTATAGCTCGTGGAGCCTGTCGAGTTCCCGTTCTCGGTTGACGAACGTGGGCATGTGCTCACCGTCGGCTCCCCGGTATATAAAGCGCGCAGGTAACGTAGTTTAGACTATCGTAGTTTAGACTATTGTAGTCGGGACTACTATATCTGAGAGTATACGAGTAGGGTCCGCCAACGGATTGAGATAGCTGGTGTATGCTAGTGTCGGTATGGATACCGTGATACCCGCCGCTGGCCGGGGGAGTCGGCTCGGCGAGCTGACCGACGGCCGACCGAAAGGACTCGTCGATGTGGCGGGGTGGCCCCTCCTCGCACACGCCTTCGAGACGGCGGTCGCCGGGGCCGACGAGTGGTCGTCGTTTCCCGTATTCAAATCGGGATAATCCGTCCAAGAAAGTTTTATTACGTTTTGAATCGCATGGTGAGATATGAAAGATCCGCGTTCGGACGTGCGAGCCGACACCGATAAACGCGCGCCGGACTTCGACGCGCTGACTCCGCCGGAGGAGGTCGTTCGTGGTGATCGAACACGGGACGACTTTTTCGATGCCGTGCTCGGACTCGACGATCCGGCGACAGCAAGCGAGGTTGCCGAGCGTGCGGGACACGGGGTCGACGCCGCACGTGAATACTTGGACTGGTTCGAACGGATGGGCATCGTCACAAAGGTCACGGATTCGCCAGCCACCTACGAACGGAATCAAGAGTACTTGAACTGGCGACGTGTCCAAGCACTCCGACGTGAATACGCTACCGAGGAGTTACTCGACCTGTTGCGGTCGGAATCGGAGCGAGTGGACGCACTCGCAGCTGAATTCGACGCCGAGTCCCCGACGGGCGTCTCGATCACACAGTACGCTGCGGACACCGACCAGTCTATCGAGGCGGTCTGGGAGCAACTCTCGTCGTGGCAAACCGCTCGCCGTCGTGTGTCTCTCCTCGAACGAGCACTCACTCCCACGTCCGGCGACGCCACGGATCTCGAATCCGCGGCATGACTGCCGGCCGCGAGGACGAAACAGGGGGTCCGATTTCTGGTGGACCGATCGATTTCGACCGGCTAGCGGTCATTCGAGAGCGTTTCGCGACAGACGATCGGTTCACCGAAGTCAATGACCAGCCTAGCTTCGCGCCCGAACGACTGGTGTGTCAGTACGATCGGCGACTCTACCCCGACCGGGTTCAGAGTGCCCGTCTAGAGATTGTCTGGTTCGAAAGCGGAGATTTCTCGCTCCACTATCACGAAACCCACGAGACGGGGGCGTTCAATCACCGGTGGGACAGACATCCGTCCGGGCACAACACTCGTGACCACATCCATCCGGGGCCAGAGGCCCCGACACCGGGTGACGATACGACACACCCGACCGACTGGCGTGACGTCCTCTCGATGGCACTCTCGGAGATCGATGACCGCCAACGTGGCTTCTGGATCCGATAGTTCCGTCGATGCGGTTAGGTGACCGGCATGTGGCGTCTCCCGTATGGACGCGGTCATTCCCGCCGCCGGGCGCGGCAGTCGACTCGGCGAGCTGACGGCGGACCGACCGAAGGGACTCGTCGAGGTCGCGGGACGGCCCCTCCTCGCGCACGTCTTCGAGACGGCGTCAAGACAACAAACGTCGTGACTGAAGCGAGTGAACGAACGGCGTTACTAAGTAGCACGACGCTGGATCCAACGACATGAGCAGCATCGATCTCCCGGCGGACGTGTTGGACGCGATCGCGGCACCACCGGAGGATCGCGAACCGATTGTCCGGCAGGAACTCGCGGTGTCGCTGTACCGGGAGGAGTACCTGTCCTTCGGAAAGGCACGAGAGCTAGCCGGCCTTTCGAAGGCGGAGTTCCATCGGCTCCTCGGAGAACGCGGGGTGGAGCGACACTACACCGAGGAGGATCTCGCGCTCGACGTCGAGTACGCGCGAGAATACATCTGATCCGGTCGAGCGAGAACAGACCACGTTTCACGACCGTCGATCCTGAAGCCACTGTGCGACCTCCTGCTGGAATCGCTTGAACCAATGGAGGTCCTCGTGTAACACCTCATACACCACGTCGTGGTCGATCTCTCCGTACCGATGTGCGAGGACATTTCGAAACCCAACGGCTTCCTCGATTTTCTGCTGTGTGTCACGAGAGATGATCTCCAACTCACCGAGTGCCCGTATCTCTTCTTTCGCCGTTCCACCCGACGAGATACCGTTCGCTGCGCGGACGTGTTGTGCGAGATCGATACAGGACTGGATTAGATTCATCAGCGTTCGTTCGACTGCTCGCTGTAGTACGACGTCCGAAACGTACTCCTCTTTCGGGATCCCTCGCATCTCCGCGAGATCGTTCGTGTACTCGTGCGCCCGCTCCAGTTTCGTCGCGACGACCTCCTCGTCCACCATCTAGATGTCTCCTCTCGCAAGCCGATCGATGAACTCGCGCCGGTCCCGTTCCCGATCGGCGGCAGTTCGATCGTATTCGGCGTCTATCTGCTCACGGTAGGCGGCGATCTCTCGTTCGTCACCGACCAGCCGAACTCCTTCCTGGAGGGCTGCGCGTGCGATCGGAAGAGGAAGGTCCTGAATGTCGCTAACGTCGACGAAGCCGTCCGCATACCCTTGGAGATCCGTGTCGATACGGTTCCGTCGACGGAAGCGTTCTTTCGGGGATAGCTCCTCAGAGAATCGAAGGGCGACATCGACGTCGGACGAGTCGTGTGTCTCTCCTCGGACTCGGGAGCCGAACAGGACCGCGAAGCGGACATCCGTCGCCGCGAGATATCGGCGGAGCGCCGCCACGTCCACGCCGTCGATTGCCGACCCGCCGTGATTCGACTCCACCATGTCGCGTTCCTACGTGCCGGGCGACAAAACCGTTTGTGACTATCACGGTCGTTCGCCGGCTCGGCTCGATCGGCCGTCGAGCGAGAGTCGTGGGAGGTCACGGGAAGCGATAGCCCCGTCGATGGGGTTAGGTGACCGGCGTGTGGCGTCTCCCGTATGGACGCCGTGATACCCGCCGTGGGCCGTGGGAGTCGGCTCGGTGAGCTGACGGCGGACCGACCGAAGGGACTCGTCGAGGTCGCGGGGCGGCCCCTCCTCGCGCACGTCTTCGAGACGGCGGTCGAGGCCGGTGCCGACGAGCTGGTCGTGATCGTCGGGTACGAGGCGGGTCAGATCATCGACCGGTTCGGTCACGCCTTCGAGGGGATTCCGATTACGGCAAGCCGTTTTGCGCGTTCACCAAACTCTCATCACCGCGCCTGACTGCTGCCCACCACGTCTTCAGGACAGCAATTGTGACAAGTGTCGGTGGTCGTTCGATCCCGATACAGGATTGCCTGTGTGCGTCGAGATCGCTTGGCGGATGAAAGTGCCGTACCGGCTTACTGGTGGTTTCATTCGCCCCTTCGCACCCGAACCTGAATTCCAGTCCGTCCTCCCGATAATGGTATTTGTAGTCTCCATTCTCCCACCACTGGATATCGAAGTACCCACCTCGCTCGTGGATTCCAGGGGTGACAGTGACCCGTGCCGCTCTGATATCTTCTCCTTCCCGCTGTTTGAACGGGTGACCTTTCTGATACCGGTATCGGACTGTGACGACTCCGTTACCGAGTTGGTGGCGTATCTGCGCTACGCTCTCATCAATTGCTTCTGAATCAATTGGAGAGCCGTTCCCCATCCCCATTACTGGAGTTGGGGCTGATCGCCAGCGGGGCTCGTTGTCTGACTTCCCGTCTGTCTGTCTCTTGGTTCAGTTACGGTGGTTGCCTGTTCTTTTGCTTCTTTGAGGCGGTATGCCGCTCTGAGGTGGCTGAGTTCTCGTTCTGCTGTCCGCCAGTGAGAGACGTCGTCGAGTTCGTTCTGGGTGAGTTCCGTGTCTGAAATCAGGAGTTCCTCTGGATCGGCTGCGTCATATTTTGCTTTGTACGCTGCGAGCTCCTGTTTCACTCGGTGGATTTGATCGACGAGCGTTTCGCTCCCGGCGAGTCGCCTGATCTGCTTGAGAAGGTGCCACTCCGGGTCTCGACTGTACAGTTTTCCGGAGTCAGTCTGCTGACGTTTGACAATCCCTTCGGCAGCAAGCTTGTCGAGTGTGGTTCTGGCTTTTGTTTCTGAGACGAGCGCTGTCTCTGCGATGTCGCCCGCCGATCTCGGAGTCGTCGTTCTATCGATCACCGTGCGAATTCGCTCGTTCGCGGTGGTTTCGTGTTTCCACTCTGCGGCCGCGAACTCATCGATATCCTCGAAGCCATCGTCAGCAACGGCGAACGGGTCAATATCAGCCACGGTTACCGGATCGTTCGGTAGTTCCGCTTCGGTGGGAAACTCGTCGGGGCCGTCAGGAGGCAGTGGCTTGTCAGGCATACGCTACGCTACGCCCTAAGCACACATATATTTTGCTGGCACAGATATCTGTGCTTCGGGGTTTGGTCTCGATGGTCTCGAGAGCGAGGCCGTAGGGTTGTTGGTGCGGGCAGGGTACGAGGTGACGACGGCTCGGCTGGGTGAACTACCCCACCCTACTCAGCCACTGGCGTGGCTTCGTTGAGGGTGGGGTATTTCACTAATCAAAGAAGGAACACATTTTGCCCACATACCTGTAGTAGGACTATGGCTCACGAGTGCGACGATTGCGGAGAGTCGTTCGAGACACTCACTCGTCTTCGCCTCCACGACTGTGGCGATGTCCAACCAGAGACAACCGTTGGCTCGGTTGATCTCAAGCAGTCACAATCCACAGGTTCATCGCCAGCCGACGAACGAAACAGGTCCGTGACCGAACTTGAGACCCTACTCGACCGGTTCTCGGATGGTGACAGAGACGCCCTCCACTGCGCAGTCGTCGAGTTCGAGTCGGCGCTCTCGGCTGCACTCGAGGAAGCCAACAGTGGCGATACATACCGGGACGTGTTCTGGCCGTACCACGAGCGGGTTAGTGACGCCCTTGACGAGGCGGCGCGATCAGCGGGCTGGAAATTCCTCGAGGATGTGATCGATGCACACGATCCGACTGCGGATGACAAGATTCCGCTTGTGACGCCCACGATCGCGAATGCCGTAGGACGGAATCTGATCCGCACGCGGTTGACCGACGGTGTGTCGGCGATTCCAGTTGCGGCACTCGAATACCTCGATGCCATCGCAGTCACTGCCGACGATACGGCCGATACTGCGCGGGAGGAAGTCCATGCGTACGGGTGGGGAATCGGCCATCCCGACCACCCGGTGGCCGACCATCTCCGCGCCCGCGCCTCAGAAGACATTTTCTCCGTCAACCCGACGCTCGAACACGCGTTCTACGCTGACCAGTACGCGGCAGTCGATCTGCTCGAAACGTTGGTGAGAGACGAGTCGATCAACGGAACGCTCCCTCGCATCAGCTGTGACGATATGCCGTATCGTCGCTACTTGTTCGATTGCGCCTACGGCCTGAAGACGGACAACCACTGGCCAGGGATGCCGCGGTACTACGACTGGGACGAGGAATTCGACTACACGTTCGAGCTGGACGAAACAGTCGAACAGCGCATCCGTGATCTCGTCGAAGAAGCCGGCTTCGACGCAAACCTGCCAAACGACTGGACGTTCCGCGATCTCGGTATCTGAGCGAACCACCCTCACGCTTTAGGGTCGCCTGAAAGATCGGCTCGCCACGAGCGACGACCCCGAGGCCACGGAACTTCGCGAGGAGATCGAAGAACTGGAGAGCCGGATCGAAGAGTTGACACAGTTTAAGACCGGACGAAAGTATCACACCCGGTCGAGAGTAGAATGATCAGCGGACTCCCCAACCGGCCGCTCTTAGCTAGCGAGACACTCACAGTGTCCCACGAGCGTGACGACTTACTCGTGATGCCGGCGACTCCGGACAGTCTTGTCGGAGACGACGGAACGCTTGGCGGTATTCGGGACATCCTCGTGTTCACGGCGAACGTCGTGGCGTCTCTTACATACACCGACCCGGACGGCTGGACAGTCGTGGCAAAGGCTACTGATCCATCAAAATTTGAAGTCGTCCTCGATTCGCTCATCGAATTTCGGGGCGATAGCCTCGCAGACGAAGACAAAGCCGAAATTGTCGAGACGATCGCCGAAGCCTACGAGACGTTCACGGAACGGACGCCCCGGTGAACTGTCTACGTCAATCCAAGACACCCACCGCAGCGGGAGGATCCGGTGGCGGCCGGCACCATGCGACCCCTCCCGAAGGAGTGAACGGATATCGGTCGTCTATTGTGGTATCCCCTCGATCGTGCGAGACGAGGCGACTCGCTCCGGTGAGCCGTGTGTAGAGGGGACGCGGGTCACTGTCCGCGATATCAAGCGGCGCGTGATCGATGCCGAGGGGGATCCACACGTCGTCGCCGGCGGGTACGGGATTTCGATGGCCGAGTGTTTCGGCATGCTCGCGCAGTAGTGGAAGCGCGTCGAACGGCTAGCCGACGAACACACGCATGCGGAACTCCGGGAGTGCTTGGATCACCTCCTCGAAGAGGACGCTGACCGCCAGCAGTCGTTCGGTGTGCCCTCTCCCGATTCGGTTGAAGTTGCTCGGATCGACGACGGTGGGCACGCAGCGGTCAACGATCAACTCGAGTCGCTGTCTCGGTGGCGAGTGGCCCGACACGATATCGACCTGCTCCAGCAGGCCGTCTCACGGGCAGCCGATCGGCAACGTGACGGCGGCGACCTCGGTGCGTCCGTCTGACTCGGAAGGGCATGCCGGACGAAACACTGCCCGATGACGTGCCCGCCGGTGGTCGACTCGACCGGACGACGATGCGAACGCTCGGCCGGCGGGCAGCGACACATCCGCTCGTCGACTCGTGGGCGTTCGAACCCGACGCGATCTCGCTCGACTCCACCGCGTATCCCGACGCGGGTCACTCCGCGTGAACCTCCTCTGGGCCACGCCCTGAGACACTTGACCTGCTCCGCTCATGGATCGAAGGGGAAGTCGGCCCGAGACCCTCACGTACATCCCGGAAGCGCTCGTGAACCGGCAGCAGACCGAGAGTCTTCAGCATGATCGAGACGGACGATGAGGGGCGCGTGACGCGAATCGTCGAGAAGCCGAGCGAGCCGTCGTCAACGCTCGTCACGATCGGATGGGACATCCTGTCCAAGGATGTCTTTCACGCCTGTGCGCTGCTCAGGCCGTCTGCCGAGGACGAGTACCAGCTGAGCGAGGCCGTGGGTCGTTGGTGCGGGCGGGGTACGAGTTGGCGACCGTGCGGCTCGGTGAGCGCGTGAACGTGAACACGTCGGAGGACGTAGAGCGGGCAAGTGAGTTAGTGGATCGACAGTCTAGCCGGAACAGGCAGTGAAATCAGGGGACCATTCAGATTACGCATTGTTGCTCCAACGAATCAGATCATTCCAGAAATCACTAAAACAGGTATATAAATTTGCGAAGTAGCACATCGGATGTGTTTCTTCATTCTCATCGATACCCCAAAGATAATCACCGACATCAGCAAGCTCTCCATTTCCGCGGGGATCAAAACGTGTTTTGTGAAAGTAAACCCTCATGTATGTTGAGTCAGACTCAGTCCGTTCTCTGATACTGAGACAGCGATAATTTCCATGTGTGAACTGATTTCGAACCCCCCAAGCGAACACTACCTTCCTCACAAACGGGGGAAGGGTGGGGTCTGCGCGCTCCGAGCCTCTGACGAACGTGTCCTTGTCGATCGTTTGATCGACACACGAGTTCAGAAACGGGTGGATCTCTTCGACCAACGAATAGATCGACGAGAGGTA
Source organism: Halorubrum sp. SD690R (assembly GCF_005435035.1). Classification (NCBI taxonomy): domain Archaea; kingdom Methanobacteriati; phylum Methanobacteriota; class Halobacteria; order Halobacteriales; family Haloferacaceae; genus Halorubrum; species Halorubrum sp. SD690R. The sequence goes on from NZ_SGTV01000001.1 coordinate 207,318, forward strand.
GTTATGGATATCCGCATAGATGTTCGCTCGAAGCCCCTCCGTATCCGACTGCTCTACGGGATCATAATACACGAACCCGTCCGTGGCAATATCATCACAGAGCCCGCTAAGGCGGGTGAAGTTGATGTCAACGATCTGTTTTGAGTACCGAAGACGCTTGATCACCTCTTCCGACGGCGTTCCTGTCGGTCCCTCTGTGTGGCCCAGTAGCTGATCGATGGAATTAGTGGACCCGCCGTTGGTGCCACTCATTGCGACCTACCGAAAAAGGGTTAATCGTCAGAAAACATCCGGCGACGGTCCGTGGACTCCGACTCGGATTTTTCGGTATCGACCTGCTCTTCGGCCAGCTCGTGCCAGCCCCGGGCCACCGTTTCGATGGACTGGCCGGTCGCGTCGGCAACGTCTTCAGCAGTCACGACGTGGTCGGGGTCCACCATCTCACTTAGGTACAGTCACTGACTCAACTAAAAGACTTCGAATATTGGGTTCGAGGCAGTTCAAGTCCTGTATCAATCAGATACTCCGTCAGGGTCGGGGAGATCCATTTCGTCAGCCACATCCGGGAACAGATATTCAAAGAATGGATCATGGTCTCGGCCAACGGCCAGTGCCGGTTTGAGTGCGTAGACGATCATCATTGCTTCCGTTTCGCGAACGTCGATATCAGTGGCGACCATCCGTTGGGTCGTCTTACCCGCGAAATGGAGTCCAGCCCCCCGTAGCGCAGCGATAAGTTTCCCGATACCGTAGCGGTCGATGAAATACTCAATATCCTCGTCGACTTCTTGGAGCGCGAGGGCGTGGAGGACGGTCGGTGTGATGACGATCGGGGCGTACTGCTCGACGATGACGATCGGATCAGCAGTCAGTTGCTGGGGGCGTGTTGAGTCATCACGGTCGACGAGTCCGAGATCGACCAGTTGATCGACATACTCGTAGGTCGTTGATTTCGAGATATCGAGTGCCTCCGTGATCTCCGGCGGGGCAACCGGCCCCCAGTAACACACGTAGACGTAGACGCGGGCCAGTGCTGGGTTGTTGAGCAGCTGAACGACTGTCTCAAGTCGCGGAGCGTTTCGGGCCAGCGTCTCTGGCTTGAGCGCCTCTTCATCCATCACATCTCTCGGTGGCGGATCCAGCGCGTCGATCCCGCCGTCCGAACGAACACGATCGTGATCAGCGGTCATAGTTTTTTGTTCGAAGTCTATGTACTTCAGACTATCGCCGCAACAACTGTCACAACGCCCGTGACCACGTCCATGCGGGACCAGAGGCCCCAATATCCGGCGACGATACGACACACCCGACCGACTGGCGTGACGTCCTCTCGACGGTGCTTTCGGAGATCGAAGCCCGCCAACGTGGCTTCTGGACCGGGTAGTTCCGTCGATGCGGTTAGGTGATCGGCGTGTGGCGTCTTGCGTATGGACGCCGTGATACCCGCCGCGGGCCGTGGGAGTCGAATCGGCGAGCTGACGGCGGACCGACCGAAGGGACTCGTCGAGGTAGCGGGGCGGCCCCTCCTCGCGCACGCCTTCGAGACGGCGGTCGACGCCGGGGCCGACGCACTGGTCGTGATCGTCGGGTACGAGGCGGCCCAGATCGTCGACCGGTTCGGTGATGACTTCGCGGGCGTTCCGATTACGTACGTCCACCAGCGCGAACGGCTGGGACTTGGGCATACCGTGCTTCAGGCCGAGCCGCACGTCGACGGAACGTTCCTGCTCGTGAACGGCGACAACGTCTTCGCGGGGAGCGTCGCGCCGGCGGTGGAGGCTATCGGAGAGGCAGATGCCGCGCTCGCGGTCGAGGAGGTGTCGCCCGCGGTCGCGACGACGGCCGGCGTGGTCGAGACGGACGAGGCGGGGCGCGTGACGGGACTCGTCGAGAAGCCGGCCGAGCCGTCGTCGACGCTCGTGACGACCAAGTGTTACGTGCTTCCGGAGCTTTCTCCGTAACTCGATTGATGATCTCGCGACGGTTTCGAGTCTCACTCACGAACCGAGCGCGCGAGAACTCACAGACCGCCCCCGGCGGGAACTCACAGACCGCCCCCGGCGGGAACTCACAGACCGCCCCCGGCGGGAACTCACAGACCGCCCCCGGCGGGAACTCACAGACCGCCTCTGGTGGAGGCCGGTGCGATCTCCATGTCGGACCACTGTGAGGCACGGTGTGGGGCATCGATATGACTGTAGAGCAACGATGCTGAAAACCGCAAGAAGGCGGCGACTTTAGGGCATAAGAGACCGACTGATATAATACTAATAACCATACGTATCACCCCTGCCGAGAGAACGTGAGTACTGATTCAGGAGGGACCCAAGAGGGGCAGAGTAGTTTCCCGACCACTCTGGGCAAACCGACAGGTGGCGACCACCGCTAGGGCCCCACCGCTCAATAGCGCTCGCACGGGGCGACACGACCTTTCGACGACCACTTGGAAACCACCGCTGACCCAGTAGACTGGTCAGGCACAGGACAGTCCTAACGCAACAGCTTTTAGAAAACAACTGGGAATATCTCTGGTAATGAGCGACTCAGGACCCGTCCAACGACACCTCTCCGAGACAGCACTGGATCAGGAGCTGAAGGCGGCCGAGAGCGGGGAACGCGCTCGGCGACTCGGATTTATTAAGAGTCTGTATCAGGGAGACTCCGTGTCGGACGCAATTGCTCGAGAGGGACACACAACATCAACGGGGTATCGGTGGCGCCAAAAGTGGAACGAGGGCGGCGTTGACGGCTTACTCCCGGACTATGGCGGCGGACGACCACCAAAACTATCACCGGCAGCAGAGACAGCGTTTCTTGACGAGATTGCCCAGCGACAACCAGTCTCGACAACCACAGTCGAAGCCATCCTCAAAACCGAGTTTGACGTCGAGTACGCGGCCGACTATCTACCCCGGAAACTCGAATCCATCGGGCTCACGTATCAACCACCGGCCCGCGAGCATGTTGATCGACAGGCGGTTCTTGAGATGGTTGAATGGGATGACAAAGCCCCAGTTGAAAATACCGGTCGACATCCTTACAACGAGCAGTCAAGCCGGACCGAAGCAGGCTGGGCCATCGCGGAGTAATCGGCGTTTGGAGGCGTCTCATGGCTCATTCCAGTGTTGGGATGGATCGTTCGAAGGAGCACAGCAAGATCCACGAATACGGTCTGTTGTTCCCAATAGTTTTCTTTCAAATCCACTTCAATCGATTGGAATATAATTATTCTGATATACTTGTACTGATCTATCAGACTCTCCGTTTGGTGCGTCGACATTGGGAGGGTACTTACAGATCCTGTTACTGGTTCGCATTGGGTGGTGGATCCACCACCGGTATGTCCGCCAACAGAGATTGGTGTCCAGTACTGGTACGGTGTCTTGCTCACGGCCGCGTTGATCTGCGACGGGGACGCTTCGATCTGCGATGCTGACGCGAGAGCCAATCGGACGGTATCTTCTCTCACGATCGGGGCCGGCCGATCCGAATCGATTCCACCCAAGCAGCGAGTAGTCACGCAACGACTCGAACCGCGATCCGTTTGGGTAGGGATTTCCATTGCTGGTCAGTTTCGCAGATCGATTTTGGATCGGGTTCCACTGTGACTCGTCGGTGTATCAGTCGCAGTCAGCTGCTGAACCATGAGGCGGAGTCACAAACCCTTGGGTCGAGAGTTCTTCGCGACCACTCCGGCGACGAGTCGGGTGGGTCAGTTGCACTCCGTTGGGCGTGTCATGTAGTGGCATACAAGATCCGGAGATCCGATTCCAATTTTCCGACTCGCTGTTGGGGTCGGTTTGTGGAGAGCGTGATCGGTTCGGCGGTGGAGCTGATTCGGCGTCGAGTGGTGGGGTGCGTTTCGGCGGGAGTGCTCTCAGTCTGGGATCAGTGCTGGCTGTCGTGGCAGGCGTGATTCGTCATCGTGGGGGTTCCGATCGCGACTCGGTTGGCGTTGGCCCGGGACATCGCAACTGACGGTCGACAGTGCGTCGTCGCGACTGGGCTGGTTGGCCCGGGACACATCCCGGCCCGGTTGGTGCGTCGTCGATCGACTGCGACCGTATTACCGATTCTTGCTACAGGGATCGTTTCGACTGGAGTCGGCTACTGACAGCGATTCAGTAGTCGGGATCTGTTGGGGCTGCTACAACAGAGCGTACCCAACTCGAATTTGGTTGGTGGGTTGGCACCGACGTGGCTTGGGGTGTGTTGCGAGCGGTTGGGTTGGTTGCTGTCTTGGGTCCCTCCTGAGATGGCTGCCGTCGGCTCTTGGTCACCCCGCAGTGATGGGTTCATATTAGTATTATATCAGTCGGTGTTTGGTGCCCTGAAGTTGCTCTCGTCATGCGATTTTGGTGGTTCCTTCCTTGCAGCTCAGTCGGTGCCCTCCAGCGTGCCCTCCAGCTGGGATCGGTGGTGTCTCAGTCCGGGGGCTGGGTCGTATCACAGGCTGTTGTCGACGAGGTCTCAGGTCAAGAATCGGGCGCAGCTGTTTCAGTATGCGTTGTATTGGTATCGAGAGCATCCTGGCAACCAGTATCGATCCGAACTCATCGGCGTCGTCGAACCAATACATTCCCACGACTGCTCTCCCAATATCCCAGCGATCCTCAACGGATTCTTCATCGATCCTCCGTCGATCCTCTGTCGATCCTCCGTCGATCCTCTGTTGATCCTCCGTCGATCCTCTGTCGATCCTCCGTCGATCCTCTGTCGATCCTCCGTCGATCCTCCAACGATCCTCCGGCGATCCTCCAACGATCCTCCAGCGATCCTCCAACGATTCTTCGTCGATCCTCCAGCGATCCTCCAACGATTCTCCAGCGATCTTCACGCAAACCACCCGTACTCTCGACGCAAACTTCTGGCACACTAGCAGCAACCTGACAGAGATCACGCGTTCGCTATTGACGAGTCCAGTACAGCTCACGTCACCACGCTAGCAGCACGCACCGGAGGCTCCCCAACTACCAGAGACCACAGTTTGAATCGCTCACAGACTAACGCTGGACCGTTCATACACTACCCTCACAGACAACAGCGCACAACGAGAGCCCACGCGGAGACATGACCAGTCCCATGCTGCGGCCAGACGCGATCCAAGAGCAAGCCAGGAGCGAGCCCAGCTGAACGATCGGTCTGGACAGCTCCAAAGGTAACTCACGGACAGCCCAGTGCGTCCGTATGAACTGGCGACTGTCAACGCACTCTCTCAACAGATCGTAGCGACTATCGCATCTTGAAACACCCAACCAGCACGGAGAAAGAACGCGACACACACGCAAGCGATCCGAACGGCTGCTGCCAGCATCCGGTTCCAGCCACTCTGAGGATCAGCGACGGATGCGCTTGGGCCCCAGATCAGCGTCAATGAATTCACGACTCCGTATCAGAAGATCGTCCAGCGAACACCACGAGTAGTCCACCGCAAGGTACCCCGCACGTTTCGAAACCATGCGCAGTGCGTTCTCCAGTCCAAGTGAGACACCACGCTCCCCCAACGACGCCTCAACAAAACCTCACCGATGACCCCCCGACACTCCAACGAAACCTCACTGATGACCTCCCGACACTCCAACGAAACCTCACTGATGACCCCCCGACACTACAACGAAACCTCACTGATGACCCCCCGACACTCCAACGAAACCTCACTGATGACCCCCCGACACTACAACGATTAAACCGCTACAACAAACTCACACCTCGACGACCAAACCGCTACAACAAACTCACACCTCGACGACCAAACCGCTACAACAAACTCACACCTCGACGACCAAACCGCTACAACAAAAAGAGACATCCACAACTTCCCGGTGTTTTCTACAGAGATTGGTGGCTGCCTACGTGGGCTATTTATAAGTGTCAGTAACCACCCCTGACTCTAACAGCGATTTTTACATTCCCTATTGATGGTGGTCGTAGGGGGTCGACCCCCGAGACAACGATGAGCAAACACCAACCGATGTCGACGATGGCCGCCGATGTGCTGGCGGAAACCCCAGCCGTCGACGATGTCACGCACGCGCGCGAGAGCGGCCGCTCGGGCGTACAACTACGCTGCCGGATTAACGGCGAACCGACGGATGTAACGATTGTCACGTCTTCACAGACGCCTCAACGAGCAGTTCGCGCGGCGTCTGCGGCTACCCAGCGTGATGCTCGTCACGTGATCGTGGCCCGAAATAAGCGGCTCGGTGCTCTCGTCACCCACTGGCTCCGAGATCCCGCTGCCGAAGCGACTGGCGACAGTCTTCAGTTCTATACTGGAACGGCAGTACTCGAACACGACGGCGCAGTGGTCGTCACCGCAAGCGAAACTGCTGCGCCAGCGTGGTGGGTCTGCGGGACTTTCCCCGACGCGGACCACGATCGTCGCTACGAGCTGCGGTCTGCTGGGGACGTTCTCGCAACCGCCGTCCTCGAAAATGAGAGTCTCACCCTCAAGGATGGGAGCTGGACCGACGTCGACCAGGAGCGGAGTCCAACGGATCGACCCGCCGTGACACCGACGACAGACTACCAGGCGGCCTCGGAGACGACGACGTGGACGCCAGTGAAACGGCCGCTTATCGTCGAGCCGACAGCACCGCTCACGGAGAGTACGGTGTATGCGCTCTCGGACGGATCTGATGACGGCGTCACGACGGTCGCGGGGCCGTCCGAACGCGGCGACGGTGCTGACACCGAAGCGAATCAGGAGATAGCTGCGCTCGTTAACCGGATATTCACGCAGTACACGGTCGACTCGCCGGGCGCGGGAATCGGCTACGAGGAGTTTTATACCGTGGTTACGCGCCACCTTGAGGCAGAAGGCTGCCCTCCATCGTATAAGAATCAGCTCGATTCCGTACTGAGTGCTGAACCGAACATTACAGTCAAACGCGTGCTTGAGGCTGGCGGGTCCCACCGCCAGATCTGTGGACGCGCGTGGGCTGTCCCCCCGTCGACAGTAGGCGAGTAACGCTGCCGACGGTCGGCTCTCTCGGACGCGAAGACACCGCAAAACGAGATCACAGTATCCAATGGCAACAACCCAATCGACACTAAACGAGGAAAGCGAATCAGCGTCGGCTGAGTCGGACTCAGAGCACGACTCGTCCGACTATCACCACAGCATCGGCGTTCGACCAACACTCACTGAAGGCTCCGACAAAGACCGGACAAGTGTTGTATTCGTGAAAGTTGACGCCTCAATGGCCGAGACGTTCGAGACTGGACCGGAACGGGGGGCGACAGTGATTGCTGATCTGTTTGATGACAGAAGGGATGATAATATTACAATCGACCAAGCCGAACAGTTCGCCTGGCCCGTCACCGATGGGATGATGTACGCGTTTCGGGCAGATACCCCGTCTCGAGAGTCAACGACCCAAGTAATAGTTACAAACCAGCCAGAGAGCGCTGATGCGCTCCCGGAACCGCTCCATACAACGTATCAGAAACTGACCAGCGAACTCCCGGAGTCACTTGATATCCGTATCGGGACACTCCCTTTGGAACTGTTCGGACCGTCGCCGGCGCTTGGAACGCGACTCGTGATGGAGGAGGAAAATCTGAAGCCTGCGCGTCGTGGGAGCGTGTCCGGGGCGGACGCGAACGCCCTCTTCGAGGACCTCGCCGGCGAACCGTTCCTCTATTACGCGCTGTACCGTCGGTCCAGCGGGCTCCCCGAAAGCTACGAATATCAGGTCACGGTCCGGATCTTCCTGTTTAATCCAGCATATAAGATCAGCACCGAAAGTGAGTACGCCGACTGTCTTCGGTACGGTCGAAAATGTGATCCTGCGGATTCGTTTGCGGACCTTGGGGTCTCGTCGAGTCTCGCCGTCATTGACGACGGGTACAATGTCTCGCTGTACGATGGATCGGTGGTGCCCGGCCGAGAGACTGAGCTTCCGGATTTTAGTTCGGGACAAGCGCGTATCACCGGCGAAAGAGAGTTCACACTGATGCGGCGGGGGCAGTACGGAGCGTCTGATATCCTTGAGGATCGCTGTGCGTATACGAGTCTTCTTGCTCGAGAGATCGATCTTGAACACTACGTCGGGCTGGGCACGGTCGATCCCGGCGGTGATCCCTGGCAGAACGCCCCACAGGCGACGGGGCTTGATATTGATGCTGTCGGTGTTGACCCCGAGAAACTGCTCCCGGATGAGGTCACAATTGGCGTTACAGAGCCGATCGAAGATGGCGAGTTCGACCCTGACCGGACAACGGCCAACGACGGCACTGATGAGCACTGGGAGCGGATTAAACGCGTCGCTGTCGCCTTCGACAACAACGGGTACGACGTGGAAATCGTCACCCAAGACACAGGATCGCGTCCAGATATCTGGATCCGGCGTGACGATGGCGAAATCTTCGCCGTCGAAGTCGAGTACCGAACACGGTCGAAGCCGGGAAGCTTCTATACGAATCTCATCCGGCAGGCAGTCTGGGGATATAAAACAATCACCGTAATGATACCACAGACGGACGACGACGGGCGTACCGAGTCACTCGACACACTCGGCTCATGGGCGCTGGACAAGCTCATGGCTCCGATGAAACAGCGTGATCCAACGAAAACACAGCTTCACAACTGCTCGGAGACGATTACTGTCGACGGCAAAACAATGCTGTTGCCGGAAGGGGTCTCTGAGTCTCAGTGGTGGTTGACCTGGGACGGTGAATATCTACTCGTTCATGACGGTGAAATACTCGCACGCGGGGACGCAACAGCGCCCTTTGAGGCGTTTGAGTTCAATCTGCCGCGATACTACAAGGACGACGGCCAGTGGGTTGTCGAAAACAAGTACGGCAAGCCCGTCCAGACATACGACGATGAGAGAGACATCGAACATACCAAAGTCCGTCAATGCCATCGGCCAGTTGATCTGAGCTATGTCCGATTCGTGGAGGCACTCTACTGTTATGATCCGGACACCGAAGAGCTCGTCCACCAAGAGATGACGGCCGAGTGGGACGTCGAGCAAGCCTCAAGCCGAAACGAACGGAGCCATCAACAGGCGTTTGAGACGTTCCTCGTCGAACACGAAACCGACGACGCGATTCTCGAACGGGACTGCCGGCCGTTTATCAGAGACTGGATCGGACGGCTCAGCACTCACGACCATCCGGGGAAAAATATTTACGGAAAGTACTTAAAAGACTACTACACGCGCAAGCGGATCGCAACGGAGTTTGGCACAGAGCCGGCCTATCTCGGTGTCTCGTTCCGCTATCCCCGCGGGCTCGTCTCCCCAGACCTACCCGGGCTCGACACGACGCCACACTTCCCTGGTCGCTGGAACATTGCTGCTGAAGACGTGCTCCGGGAGCCGTTGATTCACGGGCTTGCTGATCGGAGCGACGTTGAAGCGAAAGCGAAAGACAATCAAGAGACGGATAGCTAGCGCTGATAATAAACGAGCTATTGTACTGCTCCTTCCAATGAACAACCACACTACGCCTACCGGCTCGGCAGGTGAGACGGTTGCCATCTCTCAGGACGATGAGCTCCGCTTAAACACAGACGTGTATCACCCTCATTTTACCAATAGAAAGTACGTCCGGCTCGGAACACATCCGACCGTGGATCTGATTTTCGTGCGCCCGGTTGCCGTCGATACTGCGGACCCGTCAGAGGAGGATATTGCGTCTGCCTACAAGATAGATCATACTGGCTACACCGGTGAAGTGACGTGTCGACGGTTTCTCCAGCATCATAACTACCACCATACGGCTACGACGCAGTACGTTGCGGAGTGGTGGTCTGATCACGGTGTCTTATGTGTTGATCTTACAGATCCGGTGCCGACGTCTGAGCAGTCTTGATTACAGCACCGACACCCATATAGGTATGAAAAAAGTATGAATAGATATGCCAGAACACAAACGGAAAGTCGGAGACCGAGGTCAGGTGACAATTCCGAAAGAATTGCGGGACCGTCGTGGCATCGAAGGCGGTGACGAAATTGAATTCGTCGAAGTGAATGACAAGATTATACTCAAACCGCCGACAGATGAAGAACGGCTTGCTGAAGGATATCGAAAGAGAGCCGAGCGGTCTCGTGAGTTGGCTAAAGAAATGGAAGAAGCATCCGCAGAAGCAACCGGACATCTCGGTGACGCACCCGGCTGGAGCGAGTGAATTCTGGAGTCACGTGTGCAGGTACGCCGCGGCGACATTGTCATCGTTGAACTGAATCCCACGAAAGGGAGTGAGCAGCACGGAAAGAGCCGGCCCTGTGTTGTCATCCAGAACGATGTTGGGAATCAATATTCACCGACAACCATCATTGCTCCATTCACAACGCAGTACACGTCTGGAGACACGTACCCGTTCGAGGTGGAAGTACTAGCTTCGGATACTGCCCTCGATCACGATTCGGTAGCAGATCTGAGTCAAATCAGGGTCATCGACATTGACGAACGTATAAAAAAGAACATTGGATCTGTCCCGTCATCAGACATGGTGAAAATCGACTCGGCAATCAAAGATAGCCTCGGTATTTGAGCGAAACGTTCCGCCAGTATATCGAACTGGTAGAGACACACCCCTCATTTCGTCTGTTCATCGAGTCTCTGGTACCAAGGTTGGTGAAGACACACCCTGTCCCGTTTCGAGTATTTAAACCCAGGGGTAGCCTCTCGCACTCAATGCTAAAATACGAACTCAAGAATGGTTGCAGCGGCTGTAACAAGTATTCAGCTAGTTAGAGTGTTCCTTTCCGACGACGGATGATCAGCTCACGGACTCGTGCTTCGTGGTCGATGTCGCCTTGGAAGTACGCAGTCAGAATCGCCTCAACAACCTCTGAACGGCTTGCTTGGAGATCGACGCACTGCTCGGTCAGTTCATCCAGCTCCTCAACGAGTTCATCCGTGATGGACACGCCAAATTCCGTGTTTGACATCGATTAAACCTCCTGAAAGATTGTTGTAGCTGCTGTAATGTGATTTTACTGCTTGCTGTGATCGATGAGATTCTTCGCGGCACCACCATTTATATACTCGAAACGGGACGGACACACCCCTCGTTTCGTCTGTTTTGTGAGGTAGTATGTGGGGTAAGCTAACCCACCCCTAAAGGGCTGTCTCTTACCCACAGATCGAGTTGTTGTTGCGGTCGATAAATCCGACCGAAGCCCCGATATCTACAGAGCTAACACTCCTATGAGACGATTTTGCTCATCTCGCTTACCACATTCAGCAACCCCCCCACTGCCGATATCATCGCCCGGTTCACTCCTCACCTCGATCTTCCGAGAATAGATTGGGTTCGACAGCGTCTGAAACGTCTGTTTGGGACTCAGTGAACTTGTGGGTAAAAGACAGCTCTAAAGAGGTGGGTTTCCGCCTTGACCCTCTATGAGCCCTCACCCGCTGCCGACGGCGACGATCCTGTGGAGGCTACGTCGGATGCTGCGAGCGATCAGGGAGAAATTCCAAACTCGTCACCTCGTGACGACGAGCCGAGCACTGCGACTGAGACAGACGGTGGTCCGGAGTCCACTCCTGGTACAGGATCGATCGGAATCACGTTCGTTCCTGCGAGGTCGCCACGTCGTCGGATTCGGTTCGTCGAACGCGACGATGGACCCGGCTGGTGGCGGATTGACGACGAGTGGACCGGCTGTCGGTGGTGGCCGGTTGGTCGCGAACCGGTCGCTGAGGTGGAGCGTATGGGTGGGAGTGGCTTCGACGGAGAGTAATTTAGTGAGATAACACTTCGACAAAATTCCAGATACACATTCTTTCTTTGAGAAATATATACTTGAATTTACATTTTTCGCATTTTGTAGTAACAAATAGTTACACGTCATAACATATATCTCCCTCTACATCGAACGGTAGTGTATGAGCGGATCAAGCTATGATAAGGTGATCCAGTTCCGTGCCGGAGCCGAAAAAGAGGCCGCGGAACTCCTTGATGAGATTCACATCGGTGGCGTCAACGTGAGCGAACTCGCTCGCGTCGGCTTGGCCGAAATGCTCCGGCAGTCATTAGATGAACAGGACAAGATCGCGGTCTACGAACGATATAGTCGTGACGAGATTGGTGAGGATGTGGCTCGTGTTCTTCTTGGTGAAAAACTCGATAGAATGGAAGAAGAAAACAAGTCGTTCGAGGCAGCTATGGAACGAGACACATCTGAATTTCTGACGGGACGCAATGGCAAGTGAGGCTCGCTATCCGATACTGGCAGATACGAGTTCCTTGATCGCGGTTGCGAACACGACTCAGTGGGAACTCCTGAAAGACACCATCCACCTCACAACGACAAATGTCTGTAAGCACGAACTTCAGAACCACGTCAACTCAAACAAGTACCCTGAAGAAGGCAGCCGTGAATACTGCGTGAAGCACGGAAGCCAACGTGTTCTTGCGCATCTAGACGAAGACTCGTCGCCGTGGTCGTGCGTAACTATCGTTCCTCGCCCGCATGGGCCAGACGCAGGCGAGCAATCGCTCAAGCAAGAACTCTCTGAACATGCATCTCCGTATCAGATTGTCTCAATTCTTGACTCAGCGGCGAGACGTTCACTTCGGCGTCTCATCGAGGACAACGGGTACGACATTGACGTTGTGGGACCACCGTATCTCCTCTATATCTTGCTTGACAACGATCTCATCTCAAAGCCTGAATTCTGCGAAGCAACTGTGGAGATGATTCGGACGGAAGGATGGACTGGGTACGAGGTAGTGAAGAACGCGTGGACCAGCATTCCCGTTGATTGTTCCGAAATCCTTGATGACGAATATGATGACTCTCTTCCACCCAATTGACAGCCTCCTCTGCGTTCACGTGAGAAGAATGTCAATTGAAAAATGTGAGTAAAGGCTGGTTGGCACAGCCAGTAGCCGTCATTAAGACGTCTACAAACCGCAGCCCCGTGTTCTCTCGGAGCCAGTCTGCGGCTTCCTCGTGTTTTGTTTGGCCGTTTGGAATGTATACGCCATGTGGGCCGACACTAAGGAACGACAGCTCCAGTGCCGCGTCTAGAGCGGCTCTCATCTCGTCACCGTCTTCGTCTTTCGTTGCGAGAGCGATCACGTCTTCTTCGGGGATAGGCTGTCCCCACGTATGGTTCCGGGCCAACTTCCAGACGATCCGAGCTGTCGGATCCAACTCCTCCATCTTAATCGTCGACTTTCGGGTTGAGCCGCCTGTTTACTACTCCTTCAAGACGATGAAGCAGTCGAATAATTTCGTCGCCATCGTTGAGCGTGTACTCAACTGGATCGGAGTTATCCACTTCCTTCACGATTCCAAGATTGACGAGCAGCGTGATGTGCGTATGAACAGATTGTCGACTGACGCCAGCGTTCTCCGCTAACCGGGATTTACTGAACGTAGTGCCGGGCATATCCATCAGCGCATCAATCATGTATCCGACACTCTCGTTTTGCATGAGCACACGTAGCCCCGATGGATACTCATCACGCACCGTTGCCATCTCCGTTTGTTCGGTCTGCGACTGATTTGACATACCTTCTGTTACGCTTGAGTCGAGTGTTAAATCTGTTGGACACTACTTACGTGTTGATATCTTTCACGCGTGTGCGCTGCTCCGGCCGTCAGCCGAGGGTGAGTACCAGTTGAGCGAGGCCGTGAGCCTGTTGGTGCGCGCGGGGTACGAGGTTTCGACCGTGCGGCTCGGCGAGCGCGTGAACGTGAACACGCCGGACGACGTGGAGCGGGCGAGCGAGTTGGTGCGTGAGGAGAGCGGGACGGGTTCCTGATACTCCACCATGTCGAGTGCTTTTTTCACTGGGCAGTAGTCGACCCCTACACCCCACCGTGTCGAGTGTTCTCGGAGACGACCAACCACAGGTCTCTCATCACACCCCACTGCGTCAACTGTTCGAGACGGGTGGCGCTCGCGTTCGAGCAGGAGGTCTCGACGCGTATCTGCGAGCGTAGTCGCCGCATCGGGGTATGCCGGAAGCTTCCGAGTTTCACGGTGTGTGAGTCCGCCGCGCGCTCGTACCGCGTCTTGATCGTCTTCGAACGGGCCGGCGTCGCGCCTCGTTCTTCGAGGTACGCGAACGTTTCGAGCAGCAGTTGGGCGTGCTGGGTCTGGTCGCAAATCCGGTTGCTTGACATCCTCCCCGCGCTGAAGCGCGAGGATTCCCACGGCACCGCACCGCTGGGTTGGGATATTGTGGTTTACGACGTAGCCCGTTCTTGAGGTGCAAACGCACCAGTTTCCTTGTCAAACAGGAACGTCGATGGCTGTGCCAACCAGCCGTTACTCCTATCACCGCCATCCGTGGCGGGACTTGGAGATACTTTCTGCCGAATGTTCTCAGCACCGTTCACGTCCGCGTTCGCCACAGTCCCGCACTCATCGCAGACATACAGTCCGCGTTCAACACGGTTCGCGTCACGCTTGCGACCACAGCACGAACACGACTTCGACGTGTGTGACGGCGGTTTGACGGGGTTTCATCTCTCGATTTCACTTGGTGTACGGTGTGTCCCTCGTACTGCTCGCCCGGAGAACCCGACGTTGTCAGTACGAGTTCAACGTCGCTGTCGTCGGCGATGTCGTTCGGGGATTTCGATTCCATTGCGCTCCCGACAGGCGTGGCGACGCGGATCACGTGAGGCGGTGAGGTCGGTCAGCGTTATTCGGATGGTCCCAGGTGGTTCTGCTCGAACACTCGACATAGTGGGATCTCAGGGGGAAGTGTCCCACCCTGTCTCGAAAAGAACACTTGACACGGTGGGGTGGGGTGGCGATGAACGCGACGGGACCACGGTCCGTTTTCAGTATATGAAGTCACTTCCAATCGTGCTCTTCGATACCCTCGTAGTGCTTTAGGCGACTGTCGATCTCCCAAGCCTCCCAGCCACATTCGTGGTAGAGGACATCGGCGAGTTTGTCGAAGCGACTCTTGTTAGGTTCGATACCGCGGTTTCCGCGGTAGGTGATGTAGGGTTCGCGGCGAAGATCGGCGTCGACATCTCGCGCGGTCGGGTAGTCGTCATCAATTGCTGAGAGATTGAGGAGCGTCTCCTCCGTGATCGGTGTACCCCACTTGTGTTTCGCTATCATCGTCGCGAGGAGGGCACATTTCACCGACGACTTCTCCATAGCGGGGTATGAATCCACTCGCAAATAAATGCTGTTAATGGCTGTTAACGCTAGTGAAAACGCTTATACACACGCAGATGGTGGCTTTCTGTATGAGCAGTATGGAACAGGCGGACGACCGCGGGGCGACAAAGGAACTCAGGAAAGAACACCCAAGCGGGTGGCTGTATCTCACGCAGCACGATGCGATCCCGATTCTCGTCGACGCGTTGCTTGATCTCCCGCCAAATCGTGAGTTCAACAAAACCGAACTCGCAGAACACGCCGGCGTCACGCGCCAAACTGTTGGCAACTACACCGACCTCATGTGTGAGGTCGAACTTATCGAGGACGTTCCGAACACATCACCACGACGGTATCGGGTCGCGGACAGCGATGTCGTCCGCGAGCTCTTCGAGTTGAACAGCGCGCTCAACAGCGTCGGGGAGTAGTCGCTGCCCACGAGGCATTCTTGTGTACTCTCGCCGGTGTTCGGAGCCGTGGTTCGTCGTCTCGTCAACGGCTGCTTCCGGAGCGCGCCAGTCGATTCCCGGAGTGAGGATTCGGGATCGGAGGTGGGTTCGACGAACCGCGCGAGTTTTGTGTCACCCTTTGGAAGAGTGCGTATGCGAATTCTCGTGACGGGCGGGGCCGGATTCATCGGCGGCCACCTCGCCGAGGCGTTCCTCGAAGACGGCCACGACGTGATCGTCCTCGACAACCTGGAGCCGTTCTACGCCGAGGGAATCAAACGCCATACACTCGACGTTCACCGCGAGGTGGCCGAGGGGCGCGCCGTCGAGTACCGGTTTGTCGAGGGCGACGTGCGGGACCCAGAGACGGTGCGGGAGCTCGTCGCCGACGCAGACGTCGTCGTTCACCAAGCCGCACAGGCCGGCGTGCGCGAGAGCGTCGACAACCCCCGAAAGGTGACCGACATCAACGTCGACGGGACGGTGAATCTCTTGGAGGCGTCCAAGGAGGCTGATGTCAAGCGAGTGATCCTCGCGAGCTCCTCGTCGGTGTATGGGAAGCCGAAGTCGTTACCCTACGAAGAAGACCACCCCACCGAACCCGTGAGCCCCTACGGCGTGACGAAGCTGACTCAGGAACACATGGCGCGGGTGTACACGGAGCTTCATGGGCTGCCGACGGTGTGTCTCCGCTACTTCACGGTGTACGGCCCGCGAATGCGGCCGAACATGGCGATCTCGAATTTCGTCTCGCGGTGTGTGAATGGTGAGCCGCCGGTGATCTACGGAGACGGCCAGCAGACGCGGGACTTCACGTACGTGGCGGACGTGGTGGACGCGAACCGGACGCTGTTGGAGTCAGGGGCTGCGGATGGGGACGTGTTGAACATCGGGAGCTCGGACAACATCTCGATTCAGGAGCTGGCCGAGACGGTTCGGGATCAGTTGGCTCCCGAGTTGGCGATCGAATACGAGTCTGCGCGTGAGGCCGACGCAGAGCACACCCACGCGTCGGTGGCCAAGGCCCGGGAGCAGATCGGGTACGAGCCCTCGCGAACGATCGCGGAGGGCGTTGAGGAGTTTATCGAGTGGTATCAGGCGAACCGGGAGTGGTACGAGCCGTTGGTTCGGTCGTCATAGACGAAGGATCGGGAGGTACCGTTCGTGGGACCGAAGTTTTGATCCATTGGGTCTTGTCTTCCTAGTCGCGAATGTTGAGGTTCGACACCAACAGAAAGGTTTAGTCTATGTTGGCCCGCCACACCAACATAGGTAGCGCAGATAGGGTCGACGATCGTCTACGAAGACGATGACACGTTCAACGACGGCTCCCGGTACGAGATGATCGCGACCGATGTCCCAAAAAGCAACGACTACCCCGAAGGGATCAAATATCGGTTTCAGTACATGGCCGAAGACGGTCGAACTCTCCTTCGGTTCGACAACTTTCCGGACCACCCCAGAGTCGATCGCCACCACTACCACACGCCCGATGGCGTCTACGACGATATCGAGTACACCGATCTCAAAGCTCACGTTCGGAAGTTCCACACCGAGATGGACGACCGTCGTGAGAGGTGACTTATCATGCCCAACGAATCCAACACCAACACGCCCGACGACATCGACGATGCCAACAGCACCGACTCCGGCCATGAGGAGATCGTGATGGATGATGTCGAAGCTGAAGCGGGCTTCCTCGAGGATCACGATCCTGAAGAGTATCCCTCGGTGCTTCGGATCACGTCCGACTCCGAACAGGCGCACCGCCAAGAGGCGTTTGACCGGCTGGACCGCTGGGAAGCCGGCGAAGAGGTGCCACACGTAATCAACTTCCAAAATCCGAGTGACCTCCGAGCGCTTCTCACCGATCGTCGTGTCGAACTCCTTCGGAGCATCATGGCCGAGCGCCCGGACAGCATCCGCCGGCTGGCCGAGCGTCTCGACCGCGACGTCAAGACCGTCCACGACGACCTCCAAGTGCTCGCCGAGTACGATATCGTCCACTTCAAGCAAGCCGGCCGGGCAAAGCGTGCCTTCGTACCCTACGAGACCATCGAAGTCAGTCTCGAAATCTCGACACCACACCCGGCCGATGACGCTGCCTCTGCCTGACTACACCACGTTTTCCGCAGCGCTCCCGACGAACTGACGACGAACAGTACGAGTAGTTGAAGCAACTGAAGGACGTGGACTCCATCCTCAGAACGTTTTGCGTTCTGATTGAAGATACGGATGGTCGTCAACGCCGTTTTCGAGTTCCTCGCGAACGACCGGCACTGTACAGATTCCGGAGAGTCCTGTTACTACCGACAACTGGTCGATATACGCAAAATTTGAGAGGACAGTCGTGTTCAGAACGCTTGGGTTTGCTGAAATATCGTCATTTGTCATTTCGCGCTTGACTCCTCGTCGTCCGAGTCCTCATCATCGAATTCGAGTTCGCTTGCTGCCTCTACCTCATAGGCTGCGTCGTCTTCCTCGACAAGTCCAAGGCGGAGTTCGACGCGGTGTTCACGGAGAATATCACGCATCGTCCAGCGGTCGACATCGGCGAGTCTCGCAGCATCACCGAGAGTAATTCGTTCACGCTCATAAAGAGCGACTGTAGCCGCGATTCGCTCGTTTTCGTTGTCCTCGAAGTATTCGCGAACGAACTCTCGTAACGCATCGCTCTTGCCACCAAACACACCCGCCTCAACAGCACCCTCGATAAGGAGGTCGAGATCGTCTGGATAAGAGCCGGTGATTCGTGCCATCAGTCTATCCTAGACTACGTCTTCATACTATTTATGAACTGCGCCGGATTGCCATATGTATTGAGACGATCGGGCTCAACCACTCTGACATCCTCCCCGCGTTGAACAGTAGTTGCCGAACCTGACTCTCCGTAACCGCCTGTTTGAAACGTGCTGACTGCCATCTGCCGGATTGACGACGCGTACGCCGATCGAACAGCGATCGTCAAGGCCGTGCCAGATGGGTGGGTCTGAGCGGCGGACACGCTGTTCCGGTGACCGGTATCGTGGGCGTTTGCCGCCGGGTGTCCACCTTCAGCCGGTAGCCGCTGACTCCCGCAGTTCGCCCACCCTACTGTCGACCCACGGAAGCACGGCCTCCGCGACGACGCGTGTGAGATCCGGTGCGTACGACTGATTGACCGCGGCGGCCGTACTGGCGTCCGGAAGCGGATGGAAATGATCTCGGGTATTGTGCGGCTGATCGTGTCGGTCGCATCAGCACTGTCGTCGCTCTGCCGAGCGAGACTCGAGATATGAGACGTGGAAGTCACCGTTCGTGTACGCGCGGAGCTGGATCGAGACGTCGTCGTCGCCGCGCTGCTTCGCCACTTCGGTGCTGGTCTTGGGGGAGAGAGTGACGGGCCGGTGGGGTAGCCACCCGACACCCCACCGTGTCGAGTGTTCTTCGCGACTGTTATCGATGAGAACGGACCGAGAGATACTCCACTACATCAAGTGCTAACCGATAGACTGCGACGAAGTGTGATTACATACTATACACTTGACATAATTAACACACCCAGCACCGAGTGAGATTACTGGTCTCGACTGTTGGTTCTCTCAGAAGACGACTTATGTCGCCTCATTTGTGCGCATTGATTGTCAGTTTCATTTTCAGCCACCTGGATCAATCGTCACTGCCGCTATCGGGTGACACACCACGTGCCGAGTGAAACTGAGCTTTTGCGTCCCCAGCGTATTGGTGTCACACACCACGTACCGAGTGTAGTACTCGATCCGTTATTGCCGGTCGAGGCCCTTCATGACGATCTCAGGCGAACGCAGGAGCCGGTGAACACGATAGCTCCCCTCTTTGTGCCCACCACCGGTATGTTCGCTTTCGGTCACACCGAGAAACGCCTGCTCTTTGAGAAGTCGCTGGACGCGATCGTAACTCAGCGGGGAGGTGTCGACCTCGTCGGCGATATTCGTATACATATCGTACACTTCCGCCGTGCGGAACTGCTGCCGATCGGCCTGTTCGGTGAGGAGCGCAAGCGCGCGGAGGATGTGTTTGACGTGCGGCGGCTGTCCACTCACGAGTTTCTGGAAGCGATTGATTTCCGCTTTCTCAAGCGCGGCATCTACATGCGCTTCGGTGACGTGTTTTGACTGCTCCATCTCAGCGAGCCGCCCCGCTTCATACAGCATATCGATCGCTTTTCGCGCGTCTCCGTGCTGGCGTGCTGACAAGGCCGCCGTTTTCGGAATGACCTCGTCTTCAAGAACGTCCTCTGCGAAGGCGTCACGACGACGCGTCAAAATGGCCTCCAACTGGCGGGCATCGTACGGATCGAAGACGAGTTCGTTATCTTGGAGGGAGGAATCGACCCGCTCGCTCAGCCGTTCTCGGTATTCGATCTTGTTGCTGATACAGATCGCGCCGATGAACGCGTCGGCTTTCCCGCTCTCTTGGGCGCGCGAGATGCTGCGTAGCAGTTCATCGCCGTCCAATTTGTCGATCTCATCGAGTATCACGAGGAAGGCGTCGACGTTGGCGTCATCGATCATCTCCCACGCGATATCGCGATAATCCGCCGCGCCGATTCCCTTGCGGGGGATCGACTGCTCGCCGACCGAGTCTTTGACCGTACTGTGTAGATCGCGGGCCATTTGGCGGCTCGCCTGCGTTTCTGTGCCGTAGTCTGAACAGTCGATGTATGCGTGAGCGAACGTGACGTTGTTTTCTTCAGCTCGTCTCGTGGCCTCGCGACAGACACACCTCGTAACGAGTGACTTTCCGGTTCCAGTCTTTCCATAGACGATCGTCGTTTCCGGCGGCCCCCCCTGGACTGCCGGAGCGAGGGCACTGCCGATCGCATCGATCTCGTCGTCTCTGCCGACCACACGTTCGAGATCGGGAACGTGCCCGACCCGGACCAGTTTTCGGTCCCGAAAGATCTCACCGGTCTCGAAGATATCGCCGCGATTCGTCATACAGGGTTCTGATATTCGGCTCATAAAACACCACCGACCTCGTACCGAGTGAGGTACACAAAATAGGCCTTCTAGATCTTCTGAACAGGACTTAGCTCACACATAAATACTGTACTACTTGATTCTACACACCAGACACCGAGTGAAATTGGCAAACATCGTGCTACGAGCAGAGCAATTCGGGTCTTCGTGAGGAGTACGGACGTTTGCGGTCCGTTCACTTTCGCGGGAACTCACTCGGTAGAAGGTGTGTCTGCGAGCCTAGAGTCTGGTCGGGGTGTCGTCCTAACTGAACTGGGTCACGCTGACTGCGTTGTCTGGTTCAGCAGGAGTCACTCGGTACGACGTGTGTGACGATGGTTTGACGAGGGTCTCATCTCTCGATTTTACTTAGTGTACGGTGTATCCCTCGTACTGCCCGGTCGGAGGGCCCGACGCTATCAGTACTAGTTCGACGTCGACATCGGTGTCGTCAAGGCCGTGATTCGGAACTCCAACACTATCGCGCTTCCGAAGGGTGTGGCAGCGCGGATCGAGCGAGCTCAAGCGGTTTCGTTCGGGTGGCCCTAGCCAGCGTCGTACGAACACTCGACATAGTGGGGTCACATCGGAGGGCACCCTGCCCTCTCTCAGAAAGAACACTCGACACGGTGGGGGTGGCGATGACCGCGACGGGGCCGCAATCGATCTTCAGCTTGCGTACCGCGGTGACACATTCCACCAAGCGGCGGCGGCGTTGCTCGATCAGCATCCATGGAACGTGTTCGATCACCGAATCGCCCAGCTCGTAGACGTCGTCGATGCGCTCACGTGGAGTGACGGTCGACCCGCGGTCCCGGGCGATACGCTCGGATGATCACCGACGACAGGAGTTCAGTCGTGGACCACTGACTGCGAACGACGTCACGGAACGGGTCAACGTGAGCCGACAGACTGCCGACGACGCGATCGAAGCAGTCGAAGCGGACGGCGTGGTCGTCGAGACGACTGGCCAACAGCGCAATCGCGCATACAACGCGATCGGCGTTTTCGATATCCTCGAGCGAGCGCCACGTCGTTGACTCGGTGTCCAGCCA
Source organism: Halorubrum sp. SD690R (assembly GCF_005435035.1). NCBI lineage: Archaea > Methanobacteriati > Methanobacteriota > Halobacteria > Halobacteriales > Haloferacaceae > Halorubrum > Halorubrum sp. SD690R. Next base: position 228,900 of record NZ_SGTV01000001.1, read on the forward strand.
TGTCCGGAACCGATGTGGTTTCACAAAGCCGGACTCGCGGCACACGCCGGCGTCACGCGCCAGACCGTCGGCACCGACACGGACCTCACGTGTGAGGTCGTCTTGGAAGAGATCTCGACCCTCCGGGTGAGTGGCAAGGTCCCGGCGCAGTCGACGGAGATCCAGCGAACGTCCAAGGAATAGTGGAGTCGCACGCCGTCTCGCCGCTGTCGATGCTGAAGAGTATCCAAGAAACACACGTATACATCCATTAAGAAGGTCGAAAGGTGTCAGATACGAGTTGTCGGTGCGAGTGTCATAGAACGATGCGGTGTAGATAACCTAGAGAGAATCCAGTAAAGCTCTCTACCAGTCTTCAACTTCGTGGAAATATTGTTCTGCGCCGTCGTGAATGATAGAGACCACCTTTGTATCGTCGTCTTCCTGCGTGATAGACTGAGCCACTTCCATAGCAGCACCAGAACTCAACCCCATTAATAATCCGTTATCAGCTGCTTCGTGTTTTGCTCGGCTCACTGCAATCGAATCTGAGACAGAACGAACATCATCGATGACATCGAAGTTCGCCGTCTCTGTTACTCGCCACTGTCCGAGCCCTTCAATGTCAACGTCATAGTTTCCTTCCTCTTCCCCGTAGAACATACGAGAAATATTTGACTCTTCACCATCGGCTCCAACGATCTTTATGCTAGGTTCGATTTCTTTAATGTACTCAGCTACCCCTGTCAAGAATCCACAGGTACTCATCGCCCCAACAATGTGAGTAACACCTTCACCTTTGATTTGCTCGTACAATTCAGGTCCTGTCCACTCGTAGTGAACGTGGCGGTTGAGTTCACGTTCGTACTGATTGAGATACACTGCGTCGTGTTCTTCAGCGTACGTCTCTGCCACCTTCTGATAGTAGAAATCGTGATCGTGATCGACATCAGGTGCGGTCACTACCTCCGCACCGAGGGCACGAACGAATCCGCTTTTAACCGGACTAGTCGTCTCTCGCATGACGATAGTACACGGATGGCCGAGACGATTCGCGGCTAGTGCCACCGCTCCCGCCGTATTTCCTGAGCTCGCTTCAACCACAGCTTGTCCTTCCTCAAGTTCGCCTTTTTGGCGTAGGCCGAGAATCATCCCAGCACCGAGACGGTCCTTATGAGATAGCGTGGGATTTTGTCGCTCCATCTTACAGACGATCTGCTCGTTTTCAGGGTGGGGAACTAATGGTGTATCTCCAATCTCTCGAAGGATAGGATCATTGTTTATTTCCGAAAACGGTGCTCCTTCAGATGGTTCGATAGATAGGAAAGTAGCGCTAAGATCGTCTTCCGGATCCAAATTCGGAGGTTCATTCCTAATATCATCTGAGATTGTATTCCGATCAGACGGATCGTCTGGCGTGGTTTTTTCGGTCATATAGGGATTAGATGATTGAGACAATATTATAAACCTTGTTTGTCAGTATGATTTCACAGATAGATTGTTGAGAGCAAGAAGACAAACACCAGTCCAGTATGAGAACTCTAATTGTACCTCTCCCATCCAAGCGCAACACTAAATAAGGCAAGTGCTCCAAATCGGGGTATATAATGCTGTCACAGAAACAAATACACGACTATTTGTTTTACTCGTTCGTACCTCCAGAACGCCCGAGATTGCCGGACGCCGTCGTCGATTCTGTGAGTTCGGAGACGATCTCTGGTGCGCATCAGGAACTCATCGAACAAGGCAAACGCGCTATTCACGCTGCCGTGGATGACTGTTTAGATTCAACACCAGATGATACACTCCACGTCGTTCCGATCAGTTCTGGATGGGACTCACGATTTGTCTTAGGAGCACTCACCGCTGATGATCGGGTTCCGATGGAGAACATCACTGCGCTTTCGTACGGTGTTCCTGGCTCGTGGGATTTTGATTTGGGAAAGGAGATAGCAGCTCATGTAGGAGTTGAACATGTGTCTATCAATCTGAATGAGATTGATTGGTCACTAAATTCAATTGAGGACTACGTGTCTCGTTGTGACGTACCGATGCGGTTTTTCGAGGGATATCCCGTCGCAAAGAGTTTAGAGCCGTTCGCAGATAGGGAACATACGGTTTGGAGTGGTTTCTTTGGTCTCGCAGCAGGGCCTCAATTGAGTAAACCAATTGCTGCTACGTGGTCAGATGGGCAAGACTGGTTCATTCGTCGGAACAAAACGACAGACCTTGCCCCCAATGGATACTCTCCGCGCGCCGCTCTTCCTGAGAAGCCATTACTTGATCCATCCGAGTTAGAATACGAATATCAGATCGATATGTCCACTCGCCAACCGTCATTTATAGGACCGGTTGTATCACCACCGGGACACAAGTGCCAATTCCCATTACTTAACCGTCACTGGCTTAAATTTATTTTGAACGTTCCAACGAAATTCCGCCTTAATGCAAGGTTGTATCACGACATCTTGGTTGATTCCTATCCGAAGTTGTTTGCTCTTCCTGGCGATAGTGCTCATGGGCAACCCCTTACTAGCTCAGTAGTTCGAAAAGGAGTAGCCCGTATTTATCAAGCAATTAGGCATAGAGCTGTTAATAAAATTGGACAGAATACAGCACATCCCAAAAACAAATTTGTGAATTTCGAGAAGAAGATTCGAAAAGATACCGATCTACATGAGACGATTCGCAAGCTACTGACAGACCTATGTGATCGAGATAGAATTGACTGGATCGACATCTTGGATATTTGGGAACGTCATCAGCAAGGTCAAGATAACAGTATGGAACTCCGAATCCTTGCTTCAATAGAACTTACACTAAGGACAGGAACTAGTCAGGATAAATATGACTTGTGAGGGTCCAAAAACATTTAGCGATTGTCATATGGATACACCTATATTTAACGAACCGTTGTCAGCGTCAAATTTCGGGGACCTTCTGTTCACAGGAGATTTCAATATAAATAGCGAATACTGGAATTCAAATCCGATTACCGGTACTTTAAGAGAACGAATAGAAAACGCTGGACGTTCTATCACAAATTTTGAAGGTTCACTTGATGGTGGGGATCCCATCATAAAACATGGACCAAATTTGAGTGTTGAGAGATCTATGATTGAAACTATCCAAGATAGCGGATTTGATGCTGTCTCCCTCGCAAATAATCATGTGATGGATTATGGTCCTTCTGGATTATTACAAACTCAGAATTGTCTGCGGAGGTTTGATGTTAGACACTTTGGAGCAGGTGGTAATATTAGTTCAGCATATGAGCCGTATGTCTTCACAAGTAATGGGACCAAAGTTGGCGTGTTTGGATTAAGTGAACACCAAGAGCAGATTGTAACTAAAGAGGATTCTGGGGTTGCGTGGGCATATGACACAACGTTCGTTAGTCAAATACAGAAAGATATTGAGGATTATGATGTTTCGGTACTCGTAGCTCATGGAGGCGCAGAATATATCCCAATTCCACCGCGATCTTGGCGCATATTTTTACGTGATTGTGCTGAGCTTGGGTTTGATCTCATAATTGGCCATCATCCTCATACCCCTCAAGGTTGGGAGTGCCACTCTGATACTCCTATATTTTACAGCCTTGGTAATTTTGCTATGTATCGATCATCTCGTCCGAGCACTCATTGGAGCTATATTGTTGAATGCGACATTGAAAAAGAAAGTTTGTCAGAAATACGTGTGATTTTGGTGAACACAGTAGATGGACAAGTAGAGACTATTTCCCCTGAGAAAACCTCAGATAAGGTCAATTATTTACTGGAATCATCTAATATAATATCAGACAATAGTGTTTATAAAAAATACTGGCAAGAGGTTTCGATGAGACAGTTTAATAAAATATACCACCGCCAGTTATCTAACTATGGTCTAGGGGCTATTACTACCTTCATTAATGATCCCATACGAGCAATGGATAAGGCGACAAGGAGACTGATGAATATCCCACCACAAAATAATAGTGTTGGAGTCAGAGAATATATTCAAAATCCATCACATCGATGTATAATTCGGACCGCCTTAGGAGTTAGAACCGGCAGCGAGGTTGATCGAAGAACCGATTCTGTTAAGAAGAACACCCAAGAGTTGTTTGACCAGATTGAGACAGATAAGAACACACTACAAAAGAATATATGGAGAATTAAAAAACTTATTGATAGAATGGGGGATATATAAAACAAATGGGAGATAATTCATCTATTGTTACTATAGCAAGAGAGGGAGGAATTACCCTCTTTGGTAGTATTATCGATAATCTTCTTCGATTTGCCTTTCTTATGATAATCACCAGACTAATAACTCAGACTACATATGGCCAATTCACATTAGCTACTAGCATTATATTATTTTCATATCAAGTATTTGATTTAAACATCGCAAATGCTATTAACTATTTCATTCCAATTCACATCAAAGAAAATAGATATGGCCACGCAAAGTCAGTATTATTTAAGGGAATAACTCTTGGGACGACAACAACAGTTCTCGGTTCTTCCCTTATTGTATGGTCAGCCCCCTTCCTTAGTGACTTTTTTGATGAACCTCGACTCAAGATCGCTTTGTACCTCCTGTCCGTTACTCTTCCGCTCCTAGGAATTTTCCGGATCTTCTTAGCAGTGTTTGATAGTATAAAAAATTTAAAATATCGAGTATATACTGAAAAGATACTTCGTCCGGCTGGAAAAATAATATTCACAATTATACTCTATTTCATTCTGGAGGATTTGATAGCACTGATTGGTGGATTCATTATTTCATTAGTCCTTACAGTAATAATATCGGCATATTTTATACGAGGATCAATTTCAGAAATTATTGGCTCTATCGGTAAATCCACATCATACAAGTCATTAGTCACGTATTCGTGGCCGTTAATATTTTCAGGAATGATATACGCCGGTATTGGGCAAATAGATCTGTTTGCGATTGGTTATTTTTTACCTTCAGCTGATGTAGGAGCATACAATGTTGCATTTGCTCTTGCTTCAACACTAGTTATCTTTCTCAGTTCGCTACGTCGTATTCATAAACCAATTGTCGCGGAAAACCGTAATGATAATTCAGAATTAGAGTTCTTCTATCGGTTAATTACTCGTTGGAGACTTCTTTTGATTATACCACCAGCGATAACACTGATCATTGCTCCGGATGTATATCTGTCCCTCTTTTTTACAGAAGAATATGCTGCTGCCGGATCTGTCGTAACTATTCTTTCAATTCGGTTACTATTATTGGCTGCGATTGGACCCCAAATTAAAACACTAGAAGGAATTGGATACACCCAATTTGTTTTTATCAATTCAGCACTAATTCTAATCTTGAACACACTACTCAATATCTTATTTATTCCGATGTTTGGTATAGTAGGAGCAGCTCTCGGAACATTAGTTGCTAGTGTTATTGGAAGTTTAGTTGGGATATGCGAATTATACTATTATCGTGGTATACAACCAATTACTCGAACTCAAATGAGAATCAGTGCGTCTATGTTCCTAACAAGTTTTGTGGGATATATTGTTTCATCAATAATTTCAGGGCTTTTGTTAGCACTGTTGCTACCAATAATCATCATTACAACTAACTTAGCTTGCTTACGATTAACCAATTCATTTACTGATAAGGAACGTGAAATTGCGGAAAGAATCGACTCAAAGGTTGGATATAAAATAGCACAGTATTTGATAAGATAGTACTAATTAAGTACAATTATAGGAAATAAATTCTAAATTGTGAGCAAGATGTGAATCTACTGGGATTCAGATGAATAAAAAATTTCGGCACATTATTACTGTCGCACTACGTAGTTTTTCCAGATGCGATCCGTCGTTCAGAAAATATCGAGTTCATTCCGGATACTAAGAGAAGAAGGACTACTTCATTTGCTTAGCGCGATTATATTAGAGCTAGAGAGTATTCCTTATCAAAATTTGACGCATATACCAATCTTACTTCTACACGAATTCCATCTATTGCTAGACGAACACTGTCTTGCCTATCCATCTAACAACGTATGGAATATAGTATCCGTTCCTAGGTTAAAACTAAAAAGAAAGCTACCAACTCTTTCAACCCTTGTGTACGGTACTCGTCACGGTTCAAAAAAACATATCGATCTAATGGAAGAGTTATACACTTTTGAGGATTTTGTTGAGGTCGAGAAGGGCGATCTCGTAGTAGATGTAGGCGCCTATGTCGGCGGGTTCACTCTGTTTGCCTCTAAACGTGCAAGGAACGTCATTGCAGTTGAACCCAATGAAGCGATAAGTAGTGTCTTATCGGAAAACGTGTCATCATCTGAAAATGTGGTGGCTGTGCCGAAAGCAGCCTGGGGACGAGAGGAGACGGTAAGAATTAATCAGTCCTCGTTTTTAAATGAAAATTCAATTTTGGATCCAGATAGCGGAGATATAGGTGACTATTTTGAAGTTCAAGCAGATACGATTCCGAATATTGTACGCAGCTTAGATTTCAGTAAGATAGATTATCTCAAAATTGAAGCAGAAGGTGTGGAACCAGAGATACTAAACGGGGCTTTAGATGGTAATATGGATATTGAAAAGATCGCAGTTGATGCGTCAGCGGAACGGGATGGTCAGAGTACAGTTACCGAAATTAAAGAGATATTGGAGGAGAACGGTTATCAAGGCCGTACAAAAGATAATAATAAATTGTGGAGCGATCAAATCGTATTTGGGAAAAAACGGGTTAGGAATCGTAGTGAATAGTAGGACTCACAGTTAGAACTCAAGTAGATCAATGAGTTCAGTTCTCAATGAGGCTAAGGTGGCAGTCATTCTCCCTGTGTATAATGGCGAAGAGGAAGTCCGTCCCGCAATTAATTCATTGATTGAGCAGACGACTAGGCCCACAGAGATCCTCTTAGTGAATGACGGATCAACTGATAATACAGCGGAGATTTTGAGTGAATACGAACGTCAGTACTCTACGGTACAAGTCCTAACTCACGAGACGAACAAGGGATTACCTACCGCGTTAAATACGGCAATTGAGGCGACAGGTAAGCCGTATATTGCGAGGCAGGACGCGGACGATCGATCTTTACCAAATCGGATCGAAGAGCAGTATCGGTACATGAAGGAAAATCCCTCAGTAGACATTACTGGAACAGCTGCTGACGTAGTCGATGGAGAGGGGAATACGACAGGTACGATCTATCCGCCTCAAGATCCGCCTTCGGGTATTCAAGAACAGAATCCATTTGTTCACGGGTCAGTTATGATGCGCCGGGAGGCGGTGGAAGACGTTGGTGGGTATAATCCGCTATTCAAAAATTCGCAAGACTACGATCTGTGGGTTCGATTGGATCGAGCGGGGTATAGACTTGGATCAATACAATCTGTATTATACTGTCTCAAACGGGAAGAGGGATACATCTCGATTGAACAGCGCCAACAGCGAGTTTTGTATGGACTCGTCGCAAGAGCTGAGCCAGACAAGAAAGAGGAATATCGCGAAATAATCCAGAATCAGGGGATAAGAAGTGTGTATGGCTATTTGAATGCGAAAGAGAAGGCGATATACAATCGGCAATCTGCGGAGATTTGTATCAAACAGAATTCGTGGATGGCTGCCATTCGCGAGATCACTCCAGTAATCAGAAATGATCCGCTCTCCGTACGGACGATTATTTTTCTATTGCTTTGTCTGTTTCCACCTCTATTGAGCCGCCAAATACTCAAAAAGTTTCAATCATTTTGATATATTTTGTATACAGTTTTAAATAACTCAGATATGCTCAGAACTATTTTTGATACTCATGCGAGAAATATAACCGTATACAGATTTAGTTATTTGAATTATATAGAACCGCGAAAATATAACAATTTAGTTTTCTTCAAAATACTCAATAAAGACATAGTTAGCTATACAAAAGATAACAGTATACTTTTTACTTTTGAGACTAACCCTCGATATCAGTAAGAATGGAAAAGAATTCACGACGTAATATGTTTGTGAAAATCAATCGAGATGAGGTCATTATCTCTGTAAGTTTTCTAATTGGATTCTTTTTGTATGTCTTATTCCGCATTAGTACAGGTTTGAGTTATCCATCTATTATTTTTAGTACTACTATTCTGATTTGTTCTCAAGCAGTTGTTATGCGTCGATTTGGTATGGTATCACCAGCTTCGCTTTTTCAACTTCTTATGGTATTTCCAGGTTTAACACCGTTCTTAGCCAAATACATCATACAAGTACCAAATCTCACAATTAAAGCAATAGGTTATGAGAGTTCAGAATTGATTCGGAGAACCTTGTTTTTTGTTGCCATATTTTGTTCGGCATTTACAGCGGTCTTATTTACTCTTAATAATATGAACACAAAACGAGACGGTAGAAAGTTAATCTATTTTTATCCACAGACACTATCATTCATAGGAATATCCGGAGTCAATCTTGTCTCGGCATATTTGACTACCCCAGGACCAACAATATTAACGGCAAGTTACGCAACAATACTGAATAACTCGTATTCGTGGGCGAGTTTCGCTGGGTCCTTGTACTTGGGATCTTGGGTAGTATTGTACTTAGTCGCTCGCGAATCAAATTCACGCTACTACCGTAGTTTTCTTTTAGTTACAGCAATCGGAGCGGCTTGGTTGCTTCTTCATTCACGCCGTATTGAAAGCCTCGGTGTACTTGTTGTCACTTTCATGGATTGGTATTACAACGTATCGGAGTCAGATAACAAAATGAAAATAATATCTATTATATCATTTGCTCTACTCGGAATCATGTCTACCCTAATTGGACAAATTCGTTCAAGCACGGCAGATATTGGGGACTTACTCAATATATTTATTGGAATGAATGGGAATACTTCCTACCTCAGACTACCAGGCAGTGCACACAATGTGTTTGGAACATTTTTGGTGACGGTCGATCTCGCTGGAGATGAAGTATCCTATCTGCTTGGAAGGTCCTTTTTATACTACCCAATTCAAGCGATACCGGGTGTATTTTACTCAGTAATAGGAATTCAACGTATTCCATTGTTTGAATCTTATCGTGCCATGTATCCGTATTATAATGGCGGAGCATATTTTAACGTATTTTATGCGAACTTTGGGATGATCGGGATTCTCGTTGGGGCAGTGACGCTAGGTCTCGTCACATGGTGGGCACAAAGGCAGCTCTTGAGCTCTCGAACCAATATAAAAACAGGTATCGCAGCAGTGTTTGTTGCTGGTTGTTTTCGAGCTATGTGGTATACTCCACTTAATTGGGCAGACTTTTTTCTAGGATTTGTAGTAACTGTGTTTCTGTATATTTTTCTCACGAATATTGAACGTATAATGAAGTCACTTTTAATAAATGAATCAGATGTTATGAACGGGGTTTGATATATAATAATATTTCATACAGGTCTAATCACTAATTCTGGAAGCCACCGTTTATCGAAGCCATTCTAAAGAAATATTACCCTAGACTAGAAACTAGACTACAATTGATAACAATATATGACTGAATTAGATCTCAAAGTATTATCCACATTCACAGATCCGCGGATGGGTGGACCACAGCGCCGTTCTCTCGATGTCGCACACCGACTCAGAGACCGTGGGATTGAAACAGTATTTTTGATACCAACCGGAGATAATAACTTCGCCGACACAGCGACGAACATGGAGTTCGAAACTCATCAAATCACTCTCTCACGACTTCGACCACCTGCGAATTTGCGGGGTAACATTCGATTCTTCGCAGATTTTATTCCGACAGTTCAGCAAATCTCTGCGCTCATTAGAGAACATAATATTGACGCTGTTCACGCAAATATGGTCGTTAATTTTCAAACAATACTTGCAGCTACAAGAACTGAAACTCCAGTAGCATGGCATTTCAACGATACGCTTACACCATCGCCGGTTAAGCAAATTTCGGCCAATATGGGGGAACAGTGGGCAGATAAAATCGTTGTCGCAGCAGACGCTGTCCACGATTACTATTTTGATTCAAAAACGGCTTCTCAGACGATATACGCCCCGGTAGATGTCGATCAGTTTGATCCCGAGCAGATCAATCCTGACGAGGCATCACTACGGTCGGAGCTTGGGTTGCGCCCGAATATTCCAGTCGTCGGGACAGTTGGTAACATCAACCCGATTAAAGGTCATAAGTACCTTCTTCAAGCAATCGCGGAACTCGTCAGCGATGATCGGGAGGTCGTCGTTCCCGTCGTCGGTGCTCAACTTGATTCACGTGAGCAGTACTTTGAAGAACTTCGTGATCTTCGTGCTAAACTCGATCTTGAGGACACAATTGAGTTCGTCGGCTTCCGATCGGAGATCCCAGAACTATTGTCGCTGTTTGATATATTTGTCCTCCCGTCTATCGCGGAGGCGTGCCCGATAGTCGTTCTCGAAGCGATGGCGATGGAGTGCCCTGTCGTCGCAACCGATGTTGGCGGCGTTCCTGAGCAGATACCGGACAGCGACCATGGGTGGATTGTACCTCCCAAAGACAGCGACGCACTCGCACAGGCGATCGCAGCGGCACTCGACGACCCCGAGGAGTGTCGTCGTCGGGCGGCGAATGGGCGTGAACGCGTCGAATCCATGTTTTCTTTAGAGGCCTGCGTCGACCGCCACGAAGGGCTCTATCGCTCTCTCGTCGAGGAAACCTGAACGACAAGGGATTTGTTCTCCGTCTCCGATGAGAGAGCTAGTGAGCGATACACGAATTGCGATCGTCCTCGGAACGCGACCGGAGATTATTAAACTGTCACCGATTCTCCGCGTCTGTGACCGGCGTGACGTTCCGTATACGCTAGTTCATACCGGACAACACTACTCCGACGAACTCGATAGCGTCTTTTTCGAACGCTTAGGCCTCCCGGAACCCGATTATCATCTCGGCGTCGGATCGGGCACTCACGGTGAGCAAACGGCCGAGATGCTGACGGGGATCGAAGAAACCGTTATTGACGAGAGCATCGACGTCGTCTTAGTACAAGGCGATACCAACTCCGTTCTCGCTGGTGCGATCGCAACGAGCAAACTCGATGCGGAACTCGGACACATCGAAGCGGGGCTCCGGAGCTTCGATCGCGGGATGCCCGAGGAGATCAACCGGATTCTCACCGATCACGCTGGCGATCATCTGTTCGCCCCGACGGAGGAGAGCGCCGACTTGCTCAGAGACGAAGGGATCGATGAATCGCGTATTCACGTGACGGGAAACACCATCGTGGATGCGGTCGAGGCGAATCGATCCCTCGCTGCTGAGAAGAGTACCGTTCTAAACGAGTGTGATCTCGCTATTGGCGGGTTCATCCTCATGACGGCGCACCGGGCCGAGAACGTCGACGATCGCGATCGACTCGTCAGTATCCTCACCGGAATCGATCGCATCGCGTCGGAACTCGATCAACCGGTCGTCTACCCGATCCATCCGCGAACTCGCGAACGGATAGAGGAATTCGATGTTACTGTCCCAGACACAATTCGACTCATCGAACCGCTCGATTTCCTCGACTTCTTACGACTCGAGGATACGGCATCCCTCGTCGTCACCGATTCGGGCGGCGTCCAGGAGGAGACGTGTATCCTCCAAACACCGTGTGTCACGGTTCGGGATTCGACCGAGCGCCCCGAGACGGTCTCAGTCGGGGCAAACACCGTCGTCGGCACGACACCAAGTGATATTGTCGAAGGAGCCCGAACACAATTGAGTAAACCGACGGACTGGGACGCTCCGTTCGGTGACGGGAACGCCGCGGAACGGATCCTCGATATCGTCCTGTCATCTTACACGGAAAACAAAAGATAGTCGTACGCCCGCCGCGTCGTCGCCGATAATGGCGACAATTCTGGTTACCGGTGGCTTGGGAAGTGTCGGGTCCCCGCTCGTCGACGAGCTCGAAGCGCGCGGCCACGACGTCTGGGTCGCGGACCTCCCGTGGTCGGAACGCGAGAAGTACTATCGATGCGACGTCGGCGAATACCGGCAGTTAGCCCGGATATTCGAGGACCGCGAGTTCGACTTCGTCTATCACCTCGCCGCCGAGTTCGGCCGGATGAACGGCGAGAACTTCTACGAGACGATGTGGCGGTCGAACGCCACTGGGACGAAGCACATGCTTCGGCTTCAGCAGGAACACGGGTTCAAGATGATCTTCTCCTCCAGCAGTGAGGTGTACGGGGATTACGACGGCGTGATGGAGGAGTCCGTTCCCCACGAAAAGAGCATTCGACAGCTCAACGACTACGCCATCTCGAAGTGGGTGAACGAACAGCAGATCATGAACTCGGCGGACCGACACGGGACAGAGACCGTCCGAGTCCGCCTGTTCAACACGTACGGCCCGGGCGAGAAGTACAGCGAGTACCGCAGCGTCGTCGCGAAGTTCTGTTACCGGGCGCTCCACGACGAGCCGTATCACGTGTACGAAGACCATCACCGGTCGTTCACCTACGTCGGCGACACCGTCACCACGCTCGCAAACATCGTCGACAACTTCATCGCGGGAGAGGTCTACAACATCGCGAACACCGAGTATCACGGCATTAAGGAATTGTCGGACCTGATCCTCGACTACCTCGACAAGGACGACAGCAAGGTTGAGTACCGCGGCACTGAGGAACACAACACGCTGAACAAGCGGGCGAGCGTCGAGCGGGCGAAACAAGATCTCGATCACGACCCCCAGATGTCGCTCGAAAACGGGATTCCGAAAACGATCGAGTGGATGCGTGACTACTACGATGTCGAGTAAGAGCACGCAGCACGCTGCCATCGAGGAAGTCGTCGTTATCGGTACGGGCTTCATCGGGCTACCGCTCGCACTCGTGCTCGCGGAGGAGGGAACGAAGGTGTACGGCGTTGACATCGATGAAAACCTCGTCGAGGCGATCAACGACGCGTCGCTCAGACTGAACGACGGTGAGTTCCAGTCTCGACTTGAAAGCGAGGCTGTCCAAGCGAACCTAGAAGCGAGTACAGAGCCGAAAGGCGGCGACGCGTTCGTCATCTCCGTGCCGACACCGTTAGAGGAACCGTCGAAGAGCCCGGATCTCTCCTACGTCGAAGCTGCCGTCGAGTCGATCATTCCGCACCTCGAGGGTGGAGAGCTCATCAACATCGAATCGACGATCCCACCGCTCACGTGTGAAAACCATATCGTGCCACTACTGGAGGACGCCGGATTTGAACCAGGGGTTGATGTCCAGCTAGCCCACTCGCCGGAACGCATCCTCCCGGGCAACGTCTTCGAGGAGATCGTCGCTAATGACCGCGTCATCGGCGGCATCGACGAGGCGAGTGCGCGCCGCGCCGCGAAGATCTACGAGCCGTTTCTGGAAGGAGAAATCTATTTCACCGACCTCGTCTCCGCAGAGCTGTGTAAGCTGATGGAAAACACGTTTCGAGATGTCAACGTCGCGCTCGCCAACGAGTTCGCACTCATCGGTGAAGAGATGGATGTCGACATGCACCACGTCATCGACATCGCAAACAAGCATCCGCGTGTCGATATCCTCAAGCCGGGAATTGGGGTCGGTGGCCACTGCCTTCCCGTCGATCCGTGGTTTCTTAACGAAGTGGATCCGGAACACACAAATCTCATCACCACTGCGCGACGCATCAACGACAAGATGCCGGACGTGACCGCGAAAAAGATCCGGCGGGCTGTCGCGCACTACGACAACCCGAAGATCGTTGCGCTCGGTGCGGCGTACAAACCGAACACCGACGATCAGCGGAACAGTCCGGCACAGAAAATCGTCGAGTCGCTGTTGCTCGACGGGTATGACATCGTCCACTATGACCGTCATATCGAGGAGATGGAGTACGACGATCTTCAGTCGGTTCTCGATGGGGAACAACCAGACGTAGTCGTTCAGCTCGTACCGCACGACGACACCGTCAGTGAACTCAACGAGATTCAAAGCGAGTTCGACGAACGAGAGATTGAGCTGTTACAGTTCGGTGAATCACGGACGCCGTCGCTGCCGACTACATGACTGAATCAGCTCGAGCGCTCGTTATTTCACACTTTTTCCCACCGGAATCGATGGCGGGTGCGCATCGGTGGCAGCGGCTTATCGCGGAACTACCGGACGATATCGAGTGCCGTGTCTTGTGTCCGCCGCCAGCGTATCCGTACGGAGAGTTCGAACCGAGTTCTCAACCGATCGAGCGAGAGACAATTGAGGGGATACCAGTAACGCGCCTCTGGACCTATCAACCGCAGGCTGATAGTCGATCGGACCAATCGAATCTCGGCCGCATCCTGAACTACGTTGTCTTTTCGGTGTTGGCCTCGTTTTATGTACTCGCCAACTTCTGGCGCTACGACACTATTGTCACTGTTTCGGCGCCGCACACAACTTTCCTTCCCGGAGCGATTGGCAAGCTCCTCGGGTGTTCATGGGTCGTCGATATTTTTGATCTGTGGCTCGACAACGCGGCCGACATGGGATACGTCGAACCCGGAACTCTCGCGTATCGATACATTTGGGCGCTGGAATGGCTTGCGATCACGAAATCAGACGCTGTAACGGTGATTACAGAGACGATGGCGCAGTCGTATGTAAAGAAGTTCGGTGTATCGAGGGGACGGTTCACGCTTCTTCCGTTTGGTGTCGACAAAGAACTGTTCACACCGACTCCAGAGCAGACGGAATCAATGCGAGTTCTCTATATCGGGAATATGGGAGACGCACACGCGCTCCGACCATTCATTAAATCGTTTCAGCATCTCCCGTCCGAGTACACACTCGAGTTCATTGGTGATGGGAAGCGTCGAGACGAACTGGAAACACTCACCCGGGAACTAGGACTCACAGACCGGATCCATTTCGCGGGGTTCGTGGATCGAACGGAAGTAGCGGCTCGTCTTCAACGGTCTGCGTTGAGCGTGGTTCCGCTACAGGATGATCTCCAGCTCGATTACGCTCGCCCAAACAAGCTGCTTGAAAGTATGGCGGTGGGGACACCGTACGTAGCCAGTGATATCAGGGAGATCCGTCGCGTAACGAATGAATCAGGTGGTGGAGCGGTTGTATCAAATGATTCTGATGAGATCGCATCGACAATTCAGGATCTCATGTCAACACCAGAGGAACGGGAGAACATGGGTAATTCTGCTATTTCGTATATTGAGGAGCATCACCGCTGGCCCCTCCTTGGAGAACGCGTCAAGACGGTACTCCAGTCGGTTAGCTAGCACCACTACACAACCTCACGTTTCGCGAGAGTTATTGAGAGTATCTTCATCAGTCTCTTCGTCAACATACTGCCAATCTTCAGTGTCTAAACGACCTTTGAGATATGCCTCGCCGTCTTCGGTGATCATGTAGACACCATTTCCGAGGTGATTAATAAGGCCCTTCTCAGCCAGTATCTTACACCGACGATGGACCTGTACACGAGAGTATCGTATCGGCCCCTCTCTTTTCATTTTCGTCGGGGATCCGGATTCATTTTCGGATAGATATTCCAAGATGCGATCGTCCGCTGCAGACATCCATTCACCAGCATATCTCATACGTTACTTTGGAGGACCCATATTTAATAATGGTCCGGGTAGTTGACTATAACACTTCCAGTACATTAAAGTAACACTAGTACTAAACAGTAGCTACAGAGCCCAGTGACGAACCTTCGGCTCGTGAGAAAGTGTAGAAACCCCGGCCGCGGTGTTAGAGCACCCGGCCGGGACGGGTTCTGTGCCCGATCACAGAACCATGCTGATACTGGCAACTGCGGGGCTTAAGCCCTGCGAGACGACCGACGGATCGAACAGTACCAACCGCGGCTGTCACCGTTGTCCCAACCCAGCCGACGGCTACGACGCTACCTTCGACGGCCCACTCTGTCGCACGTGCGCTACGACACGCAGCGTCGACGAGAGCAGCCTAGAGGGCCACAATGAGTAGCCGCACCGTCTCACTTGCCGATCTCTCAGCCACCCACCGCGACCTCCTCTGGGTACTCTCACAAACTGGCCCCAGCGAGAGCGGCCCACTCCACCACGCGCTCATCGACTACTACACCGACGGCATCGACCACACCCGCGTCTGTACCGTCCTCGAGGAGCTCGTCGAACACGACTACGTCACCAAACAACCCACTGACTCCCAGTACCGACTCACCGAGTCGGGCCGCCGCGCACTCGCCGCGCGCCAGGCGTGGCAAGCTGACACCAACACGGAGGGCGGCCGCGAATGACGCGATCCGACGACCCCCACGCCGCAGCCCTCGCCCAACTCACCCGCATCGCACTCGACACCGCGGACCCAATCTGTCAAGTCTGCGGGCACCCCCTCCACGACGGCGACGATATCACTGCCTACGCCTACCGCGCGGCCGGCGAGCCCGCGTACGCGATCGGCTACATCATGTGCGGATCGGACAGCCACGAACACCCGACCGTCTTCACCCGCGGTGTTCGCGAGTACGTCCTCACGGGCCACATCGGGATCTGTTCGAACACCCGAACACAGTGCACAACGTTCGTCCTCCTCGATCCGACCCCGGTCGTCACGAGTCCGACGACGACCGCCGACCCACACGTCCACCCGGACGCCCCGACACCACGAGAGCCAACCCAACCGACACGCCAGGAGCCAACCCCACTGCTCACGGCGGTCCGAGACCACGCCCGCTCTGATGGTGGCTTACCACATGAGGGGTCGGAGTGATGCTGGCCGATCTGACCGCCCAGTCCACCCTCAGCAGGTGATCGGCTGTGCGAACACGCCAGCCCGCGGCCCGTAAGCGAGGGGTCCGACTCGTCAGCCACGCCACGGAGCGCTCCACCGCGGGGATAACCTGTCCAGGGGTCTCGCCCCGATTGACAGAGTGGATTCCGGAGCTCCTCGCCGACCTCCGACCCCACACCGAGCAAACCGTCCGCGAGTACGCCACCGCCGATCCGTGGCACGCGAGCTCCCAGCTCCTCGATAAAATCCTGCCAGCGTGGAAAGATACGGACACCCCCTGGACCGACGACGTCGCCGAAGCCGTCACGTACACCCGCGCGATCACGGCGCTCGCGCTCACCTATCGCGACGAACCCACGGGTACACGCAGCAAGTACCACCAACAGCGATACGCAGATCTCACCGACACCGCCACCAGCATCGGGACGGGCCGCGGCCCGGTCAACGCCGACCTCGGCGCGCTCGCGAACGGCCCGGTCGCACTCCATCGGGAACTCGAAGACCACCCCACCACACTCACGCTCCTGTTGGACGGCGACGCGTGGACCAGCCTCACGGACCGCCGCACGGGCGTTCGCGCGCTCGCGGCGATCGCCGTCCTCGCCGATGGGTTCGAGGTTAGACTCGTCGCCTCCCCCAGCGTCCAGCGACACCTCTCGAAGCGGTACCCGGACTGGAGTGAGTGTCACCTCGATCTTACTCTCAGCCGGGATCGGTCCCCCCACACCGACCACGCCACCCAAACTGTCGAGACCGCGTGGGAGGCCATCCGCGACCTCGACACCGAACCCGGGAAACGCCGGCTCCTCGGGAACCTCGACGCCGAACACGCCCGGAGCTACCGGGATCTCACCACCGACCACGCGATCGACGTCGCCGAGGGGACAGTCAGCCGATACGTCCTCGATCTCGAAGCCCGCGAGTTGGTCACTATCGACCGCCGTGGCAACCACAACACGGTCCAGCTCACCGACCTCGGCAAGCTGGCCGTCCAAGCGTGTCTCGACGACACGTATGAACTCGTCCATCCGGATCAGCGCCGGCTCGATGGGCGTCTTACTGCGACCCCTCAGCAATTCACAAGTACAGTGTCGCCCCGCCGAGAAGAAGAAAAGACACCCACCCCCGACGAGTGGGTGGCAACGACCGGCGATCCGGAGGGAGACGCCGAGTACGTCCAGTGGCTCACCGACCCGGAAAACCCCACAACCACCCGCCACGAACGATTCAGCACCGTCGCCCACGACGACGCCGTCACGCTCGTCGATGATCACCCACGCTCGTTCGACGACGGCCGCGTCGCATACCTCAGCCACGCCGACGATGAAACCCTCGTCTTCCTCCAGTGGGGCGGGCCCGTAGCCACCCTGGGACGTCTCGCGGGTGCCTTACTCAGCGAGAAGGCGCTCTCGACGATCCTCACTCCCTCCCGACTCGGCCGGGAGTTCGAGGCGATCGATGCGCCCAGCCAGGGGTATCCAACAGCCCGCATCCTCCGCCGTGGCCACCAAGTCGGCTGGTACAGCGACGACGAAACCACCTACGACGCGTGGCGCGAGCGAATCACAACGGTTCGAGACCGCCTCCTCGCACGGGTCGCCGAACTCACGCACAGCGACGACACCGGGGCCCGCAGCGACCTCCTCAAAGATCTCCACGGGCTGATCGCGTCAGCGACGCAGCTGTATCACGCGGTCGGTATCGACCTCACGACCACGCTGAGAGTGCCCGACACCGACGCTCTCGCACGCAACACCACCCAACTACAGAACCTCTGTGCGTTCCTCGCCAAAACCGCGCCCAAACAGTCCGTCTACGGGATCCATTCG
The DNA here is from genome assembly GCF_005435035.1 of Halorubrum sp. SD690R. NCBI lineage: Archaea > Methanobacteriati > Methanobacteriota > Halobacteria > Halobacteriales > Haloferacaceae > Halorubrum > Halorubrum sp. SD690R. The sequence continues at coordinate 247,414 of NZ_SGTV01000001.1, forward strand.
GGCTACCGCATGCTGTTCGAAGACCGGCCCGCAAAGCTGTGCCGGCGACTTCCCGCCGACACGGACCACGACGCGAGGATGGATCTCACCATGTCGTGGGTAGTTGCCGGACCGACGATCACGGCACTCCGCGCTGAGATCACGACCGCCCTCTCAGCAGAACTCACAACGGTCCGCGAAGCGATCGCCGACGGCACCGAAGCCGCACCGACACTCGAAATCCCGGTCGTCGACGGGACGACCTACCCCGCCATCCGGCGGGTGATCGACGAGGTCGCGATGACCCATGACGTCCAGTGGACACCCCGCGAGCGCCAGCGGCTCGTGCGGCTGTGTCTACGCTCGTTCGGCCCGGCGGACACCCACACGGCGTGTCCGTACGACGTCGTGGTGAGCCTGCTGCGAGCGCTGAACGAGTCTCGAACGCCGACGCTAGCCGCGGTCGAGCGCGCAGCGGCCACGCTCCCAGCGGAGCGCTTCCGGCCCGGTCTCACGCCGACAGCCACGAAGCTGTACGCCACGCTTCTCAGAGCAGATCAGCCGCTCGGCCGCTCGGAGCTGATCGAGCAGGCAGACGTCTCCGCGAGCAGTTATGACCGTCGCCTGAGCGATGTTCGCGATCTCGACCGGGTCACGCCCGTCCAGCAAGGGGGCCACCGCCGGTGGGCCACGACAGACCCGACACCACACCAGAAGACGCCCCCGGTGACGGCGTGGCTCCCGGCAACCAGCGACCAGTCCGCGCCGCCGCTGGTGACGTATCGACAGTTAACCACACCCGCCGGGCCGAACACCCCGGCTCCCAACCGCACGGGAAGCGACGATCGCGGTCGGTGGGACAGCCGTCCACCGATCTCAATCTCCACCGAACCCGGCGGCGACGCCACTCTCACCATCCGTCCAATGACGACCACCAACACAAGCCGACAGCCGCACAGCGACGCCCACCAGCTCTCAGACGCCCGAGACCACCCAACCGACACTATGGAATCAACGCCACACCCGACGACAGCAGTCGCAACGCCACAAACAACGCTCCCCAGTGGGGGTGAACAGCAATGAGCGACCCAACACTCGATCTGGAGACCGCCATCAGATGCGATCGCCCGACAGCGACCGAGGGGACCATCCAGGTCAGCACCAGCAGCACTGACGTCACTGAGGGGTCGCGTGTCCTCCTCAGCTTCGGCGATGATCGCGAGGTCACCTACACCGTGCTCACGCCAGGCGAGGCCCAAACGATCGCAACAGCGCTCGAAGCGGCAGCCAAGCAGGTAGACGACGCCGACACGCTCGAGGACCCAACCGATGAGTGACGATATCACCGATTTCACAGACGAAATCGACACCGTCGGCACGCCCGACGACGCAGAACCGGACCATGATCCAACCAACGGCCGCTGGTTCGAAACCGAAGTCGCCGACACCCTCGAGGAGTGGGGGTACACCACCGCCCGCAACGAGCAGCTCTTCGGGCTCGAGACCGACGTCATCGCGCGCCGCGACGAGTTCCGTGGTGATCCCACGGATTTCCTCGTCGTCGAATGTAAAGACTGGCACACGACACCCGTCCAGCGTGATGCCGTCGAAGCGATCGCCCTCCGGGCTGCCCTCGCGAGAGCGATGCCTGTCCTCGCTATCGCTCGCCACGTGACCGCGGGCGCGTGGCAGTTAGCCCAACTACTCGACGTCCGGATCGTCACCGAACAGGACCTCTGGAACGATCGCCTCCGACCGTTGACCAAGTGCCGACCACCACGGGACACACTCTACGCGCGGCGGGAACCGTCCATTCGGGAGCTGCGCGACCGGTTGCCGCTCCTGCTCCATCGGAAAACCAGCCTTGACATTGAAGCGCCTGTATTCCATACTGCTGGCTACGGCCCATGTTACGTCCCTGATCGCGAGGGCAACACGACGTACGTCAACGCTCGCGATAGCGAGTACGAATTCACGGAGTGAACTGCCTCGGGGTCAGGCCCCGGGGCACTCTGCCTCGAACTCTGTAGAGGTTCCAGTGGGGAGAGCCGAATACTATCGGTCACGCGGCATAACAGTTTTATATATCAGTATAGTAGTGGGTATCAAGTGAGAAAAAATGGGAAACACATCAGTCGATGAAACCCACGGAAAGGAACTGACGCTCACGGTCGATGATAGAGGGCGCGTTACCCTCCCAAAAGACGTTCGGGAGCAGTTAGGAATCGAATCGAACGATGAGCTCCCAGCGACACTTGTTGGCTCCGTCCTTGAGGTCAACCCCAAGCCGAGTTCGAAATTAGAGCTCGCAACGGCTGGCCGAGATGACTGGACGCACACGACGCCAACCGATGCAGGAGAGACGCTCTTTGGACCGATAAATAAGTGATCGACACTGATGGCTGACTTACTTCCGACAGAAGTGACGGTACTCACGGACGTGAATATACTTGCGATCGGACTCACCGAAGATCATCCAGCACACGACCATGTGTATCCGTGGATTCAACAGGCCCTCGACGGGCCAAACGTCTTGCTGGTCTTTGACTACTATCCGCTTCGAGCACAGTATCTCATGACAAACAAGTTCGGGGTGGATGCTGTAACGGCCCGAAACGCAGTCCAATCGCTTGTTCGGAGCCCAGTACGGATTATTAGTGCGACTGAGACAACCCTGTTAGAAGCGTATGAGATCAGTGCTGAACAGAACCACGACGTGTATGATTCATTTATTATGGCGCTTGCGCGAGCATACAGTGCTGACTACCTGATCACGACTGATGATGATTTCAACGAGCTATGTGAGGGTGAGGACATTACCTATACGAACCCGATTCCAAGCGAAGAGCGAGAGAAACTGACGTTCATTCAGGGATGATCGCACGGCGGGACGAGTTCCGTGGAGACCCTGACGATTTCCTCGTCGTCGAGTGTAAAGACTGGCACCAAACCCCGGGCCAGCGGGACGCAGTCGAGACGATCGCACTCCGGGCTGCCCTCGCGCGAGCAATGCCCGTGCTGGCTGTCGCGCGCTGCGTCACTGAGAGTGCCTAGCAGTTAGCGCAATTGCTCGACGTGCGGATCGTCACTGTCGACGACCTCACCAAGAAGTCGCTCCCACTACTGACCGAACGTCGACTGCCACGGGGAACGTTCTGAACCCGCCGAGAGCTGTACGTGAGCGAACTCCGAGATTCTGTTCCGCCGCTGTTGGACCGACGGAGTGATCTCGACATCGGGGCGCCAGTATTCTCCGGGGCACGCCACGGCCCGTGTTACATGCCTGATCGGACGGGTAACGATGAGTACGTCGACGCTTGCGATACTGACTACGAGTTCGGATAGCAGCGAACGCTGATGACATCCCCATCGGTGCCATAGACTTATCTAATTGTAGTACGATGGTACTACCATGAAGTACGCAAGCGTCAGTGTCAAATTCCCGGTTGAGCTGGACGCTGAGATTAAGCGGTTCCTTGATGAGACGGGTATTTACACCAATAAAAGCGAGTTCATCAAGGAAGCCTGCCGGTCGCATCTTCGCGAACTGAATGACGACACAGCGATCACCGCCCTTCGACTAGAGCAACTGCTCGCGCAGGCTGAGCAGAGCCGCCAATCAGATGGTGATATCGACGCCGAGCTCACAGCACTTGGCAAGAAAGTCGATGTGGACGATCTTGAGCAGGCCGTCGACGAGGCTCGTGAAGAAACGGCCACACAAGTGTACAGATCTGATTCGTGAAAATCCTCGATACGAATCTGTGGGTATTTGGAACACTACAAACCAACGAACGGGCAGCAGAATTGCTCACAGCAATTGACCGCGGTGAGACAACATCGGCGATCAGTGCGTACATGCTCCAAGAGGCGTTAGCCGCATTCGATCGCACGAAGGGCCTCTCTGCGACAGAACGAGACGCTGTCAAAACCAATTTTGTGACGCGGCTCACCCGGATGACGGGCCTCATCGAAGCGCCATCAAGTCGTGATGCGAGCGATACGCTCCTTCGAGAACAACGGTCGGCGCCCACAGTACGAACACTGGCTCGCGTCTGTGGGGTCCAGCCGACAGACGTTCCAATCCTTGTATTAGCGTTTGAGCATCGTGACCGCCAACCAACTATTTTGACGAACGACGAGTCCTTCGCAGAATTTGAGCCGGCAGCACACTCACTTCCCGAGATCACGATCACGCACGTTTCCTAACGGTCGGATCACATAGTCCAAAACCGCTGTCATACGGTGACGAGATCGTCACGGACACGAGTCTCAATCCGTGGCTTCAACGAGTCTCTCGTCACGAGGTCGACCTCAATACCAAGCTCCTCCGTTAGTTCGTTTTCCAACCGAACGAGATCGAACAACGTTACAGGCTGCTCGAAGACGACGAGCACATCGAGATCGCTGTCAGACTGTTCTTCACCACGCGCATACGATCCGAAGATACCCAACTCGCTGATCGGATACTCCTGCTCAAGTTTCGGCTTGAGCTGCGCGAGTCGAGTTGAGATATCTTCGGTTGCCATAGGGTGTCTACGACTGCGCTGGGTAATTATGTTTTGGCAACAAGTGACTCTTTAAACTCGAAGCCGACGTGATCGCCCGCCGGGAATAGCTCCATGGCGAACCAACCGACCTTCTCATCGCCGAGTGGAAAGACTGGCACCAAGTCCCAGTTCAGCGGGACGCCGTCGAAGCAGTCGCGCTGCGGGCCGCACTCATGCGGGTAATGCCCGTCCTCGCTGTCTCCCGCCGCGTAACTGAGAGTGCGTGGCGGTTAGCCCAACTACTCGACGTTCGGATTATGACCGAGCAGGATCTCGACAAAGGCCAACTCCAGCCGCTGACCGAACGCCGGCCGCCGAGTGGAACGCTCAACGCGCGGCGAGAACCGCTCATCCAAGACGTGCGTGACCGGCTCCCGCTTCTGCTCTGCCGCCGGAGCGAACTGGATATCGAAGCCCCTGTCTTCCATCAGGTTGATCGCGGTCCATGTTACGTCCCCGATCGAGCGGGAAACGACGAGTACGTTAACGCCGCCGACAGCGACTACGAGTTCGGGTAGGTACGGTGGTAGAGGGGGTACACGACCGTTCGTAGGGTATCCTGAATATGCCTCCTTACGGTCACACAAATCTGACCACCATGATACTTATACATTACAAACGCATACAAACACATACAGTTGGACTCATGCCCATCGATCTTCGAAGACACGACCCGGACGACACGATCAATATCCGTCCGGGCACAAACAAAGCCGCAATCGTCAAACTCCTCTATCGGAATACGAACCTTGCGTACACGCCGGCAGAGATACAAAACGCACTTGATCTGCCGCGCGGCACCACGTCGACAACGCTATCTCGCCTCCATGATGACGGACTGATCGGAAAAACGAATGATGGTCTCTACCACGGACTTGAGCGACGGGATGATGTGAGGCGGTTCGCACGGAGCCTCGTTCAACTTGACGAGATGGCGGATCGGTACCCAGAGCCGGGCCTCACTCCAGATGACGTTGAACAAACTGGTGCGGGCGCACGAAGAGAGATCCCACGTGATCGCGCTGACACCGAAGAGGATCAGTCCGGGGAGGAACCAGCACCCGCGGACTGGGTCAACAGCACCGCTGCTCCTTCAACAACGGAGAGTAACACTGACGCTGACTCAGCGTCGAGTGAAAGAGAGTAACACGATGGGCTTAGACCACATACCCCTCACATGACGTACTACTACCCGCAGGGCAGTCTCGTGTTTGCTGCGGATCCAACCGGGGCACATAGCAATCCGCGCCCAGTAATCGTGATATCCGATGCTGATCGGCCGTACGTTGAGCAAGAAGCCACGGTTGTATGCCTGACCACGCAGGCCGAGTACTCATACGAAGTCACACAGTTGCCCGACGGCGTACTTGAAGGGGTGGAGCTGCGGAAGACGAGTTATGTGATGCCGTGGGCGATTTATACGATTCCACTATCGTCGATCCGAGATAATCTCCCGTCTGGGACCCTCACTGATGAGGGAATACAGCTTGTTGCGGATGTGATTGATCAGATGGTCCGACCATAGGTAACGACACCCCCGATTTCACGGCCGAAATTGACGCCGTGGGAACCCCCGATGGCGAGGATCCGGACCACGATCCGACCAACGGTCGCTGGCTCGAGACTCGGGTCGCCGAGACACTCGAGCAGTGGGGGTATAGAACAGCCCGCAACGAGTACTGTTTCGGGCTCGAAACCGACGTGATCGCCCGCCGGGACGAGCTCCGTGGTGATCCTGACGATTTCCTCGTCGTCGAGTGTAAAGACTGGCACCAAGTGCCGGTTCAGCGGGACGCCGTCGAAGCAGTCGCGCTGCGGGCCGCGCTCATGCGGGCAATGCCTGTCCTCGCTGTCGCGCGTCGCGTAACTGAGAGTGCGTGGCGGTTAGCCCAACTACTTGATGTCCGAATCATCACTGAGTCCGATTTGGAGAAGAGGCAGCTGCCGCCGCTCACTAAACGCCGGCCTCCGAGTGGAACGCTCAACGTGCGGCGAGAACCGCTCGTCCGAGACGTGCGTGACCGGCTCCCGCTTCTGCTTTGCCGCCGGAGCGGACTGGATATCGAAGCCCCTGTCTTCCACATAGCGGATCACGGTCCGTGTTACGTGCCGGATCGGACGGGTAACGACGAGTACGTCGACGCCCGCGACACTGACTACGACTTCGGGTAGGAGTGGTATTAGAGGCGATCTAAGAAACACACAATTATTTGTGTCTGTCGCATATAGATAAGACCAGTATGAATAACCCAAACAGAGAGGCGTGGAAAGACAGGTATAGCGGGCGTGAGCGGGTTCGAATGGTCGTTGAGACACTCGATGAACCCGCGACAGTCTCCGATATTGCAGAGGAAGCGGATGTCGCGTGGGGAACAGCAGATAGTGAACTAGAGACCCTTGTGGCAGGAAATAAAGCAGAAGAACACACCGTCGACGGACAGACGAGATATGCGCCAAACCCAGTACAGACGCTCATTGAGGAGGTACTTGACCTCATTAGCGAGAACTCTCGTGATGAACTCGAATCGACCCTTGTTGAACACACCGCTCAAGTCGAATCACTAGCGGAAAAATACGAAGTCGAGACCGCCTCCGAGCTGCGCAACAAGCTGGTTGAAGAAGACCTCACGACAGCGGAAATGCGTGCCATTCGGAATGCTGCTTCGACGTGGGAGGCTCTGGAGACAGAGACCCGTCTATTGAAACATGCACTACAACTCTACACAGATGTCACTCAGCTCTCTGATTCCGATAGCGACGGACACACTGCGATCGCCTGATATCGATGATCTTTCTCGCCAACAGAGACGGGCTCGATAATAAACGAATCCATCGGCGAATCAAGAACCGGCTCCAAAGTGATTCAGTATTCAGCTCCGTCCAACTTCGTGTCTCAACTCCTCGAGAGCCGGGGCCCTATCGAGTCACTGCGGAAACGGATCCAAAAGACTTCTTCGGGGATTCTAGCTACCCAATCGAACGTGTCCGACTTGAGATCGGTTTTGATGTAGAAGCTGGTACTGACGCTGACTACTACTGGATCAGCTGGATCGAACCCGAACGAAGTCTTCTGCTCGGCTGGCATCAAGATGACGACCATCCAGAACATGGAGAAGTCCACTTCCAACTGAACCAATCAGACAGCGTTACGCTTCGGGAAAGCGCAGAGTACATCGATAAGCATCCAATGGCAGTCGTCGAAGCACGATTGGATCAATTGCCGGATGTGATACATGCAGTAGTGTGGGAGAATGGAACGGCTACTGGCATCGAATAGTATTGACATCCTCCTCCGCATAACTGAACAGGATCTCGACAAAGGCCAACTCCGCCGCTGACCGAACGCCGGCCTCCGAGTGGAACGCTCCACGTACGGCGGGAACCGTTCATCCAAGACTTGCGTGACCGATTACCATTACTAGTCCACCGTCGAAGCGGCCTCGATATCGAAGCCCCTGTCTTCCACATAGCGGAGTACAGTCCGTGTTACGTGCCAGATCGAGCGGGGAACGACGAGTACGTCGACGCTCGCGACACTGACTACGAGTTCGGGTAGGAACGGGGGGAGAGCTGGGTAGCAAGTCGAGACATCAAGACTTTTCCATTATTGAACCGTCTGGCAAATCATGAGTGCTAAAACAGTTCAATCAGAAGGGACATATGTTCGGCTCCCCATTCCCCTTGGAGACCCCGACGCATTCCGATACGGAGCAACGGGTGATATCATACACCTCCTTGTTGATAATCCAGATCGGGAGTTCACAAACCGTGAGCTTCACCGAGTGACAGACCGAGGACTGAGTGGTGTGAACGCTGCCGTTGATGTTCTTGAAGCACTTGGCGTAGTTAGTGTCGACCGATCTGGCCGAGCAAATGGGGTTCAAATCGATCCGGCAATGCTCGTCAAAGCACACGATCCGATAACAACGATCCCACAAGCGGAGTACCACACACCAGTCAGAAAAATCGTCACGGAACTCACCGAACAACTTGGTCAAGAGATCGGTATCGTTCTGTTTGGCAGCGTGGCGCGAGGTACCGCTGATCGGACGAGCGATATTGATTTATTCGTTGTTGTCGATAAAAATCGAAGACAAGCCCAGCGGGAGGCGCACCGCATTGAACGTAAGATTGCCAACACGTCGATTGATGGCGATCGGTATGAGGCACACATTATCGTCGAACCCAGCACATCAGCAGGTACCCACGATCGGATCAGAGAGATACTCACCGAAGGATTGACCCTTCGCGACTCACCAGCGCTCAAGACGGTAAAACAGGAGGTGTTCCACAGTGGGTCTCAGTGAGGTTGTCGACGCTCTCGCGCGCGTTGAACGGCTCGTGGAAGACGGTGAAACAGGGCCGGCACAGGATTCGCTGTCTTGGCAACGAGGTGGTGACGATGCTGACATCCAGCTTGGGAAGGCATGTGCGATGCTAGGGACATGTCGACAACTTCGAGAGGGAACGAATAACTACGTTAGTATCGTTAAACTCTCATTCAACGCGATCGAGCGGTCATTTCAGTTTTACCTCGTCGACATGACAGCCGCAGAGTCGACAGATTATCGAAATCATGCTGAAGTGTTCGATGACATCGCCGCACGAAATATCTTCTCAGATGAGGGCATCGCGAGCCGGATCGACGCGTTCCGCTCCGAGCACCGTTCACGATTCTACTACGATATTGATCGACCTGGCCGAGACTTCGCAATGGCGATGTATGAGTTAGCAGAGAAGATACACCAATATCTTGTTGAATTCGCTGACGCACACTCGCGGTGTAGCTGCGAGATGTACTGATTTGAGGCGCCGGTATTCTCCGGGGCACGCCACGGCCCGTGTTACATGCCTGATCGGACGGGTAACGATGAGTACGTCGACGCTCGCGATACTGACTACGAGTTCGGATAGCAGCGAACGCTGATGACATCCCCATCAGTGCCATAGACTTATTTAACTGTAATACCATCGTACTACTATGAAGTACGCAAGTGTTAGTGTCAAATTCCCGGTTGAGCTGGACACTGAAATTGAGCGGTTCCTTGATGAGACGGGTATTTACACCAACGCTCTTGTGGCGTAGATTGTTGGTGAGTCATAGCGCAGTTTCGAGGATGGTTTTGAGCGCTTCTTTCCCCGGTTTGCGGAACACTTCTCGACGGAGCTGAAACGCTCGGATATACGGCGTGAG